>DSAB01000122.1 GCA_011388275.1 bacterium
AAAACAAATCGATTCAGCCATCAAGCTGTATCAAAGGATCATTAGAGAGATCGGCAGAAGACAGAGCGATCAACTGCTCAGTCATATTATAAACAATTCCTATCTGAAATTGGGACTTCTCTATTATGAACAGGGGGATCCGGAAAAATCCATCGTCTATCTGAATCAGGTCGATTCCAATTATGAGTATTATGATTTGAGTCTGATGGGCAAGGCCTGGAGCGCCTTTCAGGCGGGACGACCTGGTGAGGCTCTTTTCAATGTAGAGGGATTGCTGAATCGGAGAATGGTTTCCAGTTATGCTTACGAAGCCCGGGTTTTGGCGGCCACTTCCAAGGAATTAATGGGTTTGGATGAGGAAGCGATCAAGGATCTGAAAAATGTATTTCGTGCTAAAGACAGATTCATTCAGTGGCCCACGGGTTCTGCCAGAAAACAGACAGATGAGGAAACACTGCGGGAACAAACAGAAGAATTCAATCAATGGGATGTTCTGGACGAGATGAAGTCGATCCGGCTTTTTCTTAATCAATCGATATTAAGGAAAAAGCGCCCCACTATGGTGCGTAATCAGAGTGACAATGTCAAGGGTGTGGCAGAGGTTCTTGATAAAAAGATCAGAGATCTGGACAAACTGGAACAAGAGGCCAGACGGATTGGTGATCGAACTCTGCTTGAAGAGATACGTCAGTTGCGGGGGAATTTGCTGAAATCTCTTGAAGCGCATACGGACGACATGGCCTCATTGGGTGCTGACTCCGGGAAAGATCCTCTGGTTGAAAAGATGGGATTAATGACTTATTTAAAGTATGGATTTCAAACTCTGCTTCAACAAATTTTGACAGAAAAAGATCAGACCATGCAGGGCATTCAACTGACCGAGCAGAATCGCCGGCAGGCCCGGGAGAAGGATGATTTCGCTTTGATGATTGAGTTGGAAATTCAGCGCGAGGAACTTGAAGATTATTACGGTAAACTCAACCAGTATGAAGTATGGCTTCGTGAGAACTTTCCTGAAGAATTAAACGTGGAACTGGACCGGTGGGCGAGTCTCAGCGGATACGGTATCAGCAGTATCAATTATAACAACATCAAGCAGGTAGAGGCCAATATTGCCCGTATCTCTCAGACTATCGATGTATTTGACAGACTGTTTTATGCAAAACGAAGCAATCTTGAATCGCAGATCCAGGATCTGCTTTCGGACGTTGAACAAATCGAATACCAGATGAAAGAAGAGCTGGAGAAAGAAGAGAGTCTCGAACGGGATCGTTTTCTAAAGACCAATTATTTCGACCGGCATCAAAAAGAGTCCAAGGTGGGGCCGTTGAAAATCAAAGAGAAGACAGGGGGAGAAGAAGAAAAACGATGAGACGGCACCAAATGCAAATTGTTTTATTTCTCACAGGAATGCTGTGTCTGAACTTATCCGTATGGAGTCAGACGACAACGGCGATTGATTCTGCTTTTTGGCATTTGTCTCTTCCCGAGCTTCAGAATTACAAGGTTTACTATCTGCAGGAGCTTGACAGACTTCAGGAATTGAAACAGAACCTCATTCGAAGGGGTATTGAAGACGGTGAACGGCTTCTCGAAACCCAGAATACGGGATCGGTCGATGAAATACTGATCCGACTGGCCGATCTGTATTATTTGCAGTCCAAGGATGATTATTTTCAGCTTATGGAAGCATATGATATCGAGTTGCAGAAGGTTGCAGATAAAGAAAGGACGATTCTGCCTGAAGAACCGCAGTATGATTTTAGCCGTTCTCTGGCTCTTTACCAGCGTCTCATCGATGAGTTCCCCCAAAGTGAACTGGTTGATGACGCGGTTTATAATCAGGCTTTTCTCTATGAGGAGAGCGGTCAGCATCAAAAAGCAAACCAGCTCTATCTTCATTTCATTGAATCGTATCCTGAAAGCAACTATGTTCCTGAAGCCTATATGAGACTTGGCGAGTACTATTTCAATCCTCCGCAAAATGATCTGGAAAAGGCTATCGAATACTATGAGAAGGTACTCGCTTATAAAGAGAGTGAGCGTTATCATTTTGCTCTCTATAAGATCGGCTGGAGTTATTATCGATTAAGCGAGTATCCGCAGGCGATCAGCTATTTTACCGCTCTCGTAAAAGATGTTGAGATGACCTATGATCTTGACCCTCTGGGTTTTGGAACTCATACCCATTTTAAAGATGAGGCTCTCGAATACATTGCCATCTGTTTCATGGAATTTGGAGCGGCCGGCAGAGCCCGGGACTACCTGAGGGGACTCGGAGATCCGGATTGGGGATGGGACGTACTGAAAATATTGGGCGATAAAACCATGAGGGAAAGAGAAGAATACGCAGAGGCCGTTGACGCCTATCGGGTTTTATTGGAGTATGAACCCTATTCGGCGCAATCTCCTGCTGTTCAAAAACTCATTGCCGACTGTTTTTTCCTCATGAACAATGATAGGGATGCTTTTATTGAGCGCCAGAGACTCTTTGAAAACTATCGAAAAGACAGCGTCTGGTGGCAAAACCAGAAAGACGAAAAAGCCAAGCTCGATGCTTTTCGCCTCACCGAACAGGCTCTTCGGGAAAATATCATGAATCAGATTCAATGGGCCAGGCAGGAAGCGTCAATAGATCTGGATCGCCAGACAGTATCCATGGGACGTCTGTACCTGGAATCTTTTCCTGAGAATTTGTATGCTTACATGATTCGATGGAACATTGCACTCATTTTGGATGCACAGCTTCACCAATATAAAGAAGCTCTGCAGGAATATCTGACAATTACCATGGTGTATAACACTCGAAAATATGAGCAGTTTGCGCGTCAAAAAGGGTTGGCCGGTATCAGGGATGCTGCAGAGAACGCCATTGTTGTGGCCGATTCTTTGGTGCGTCAGGAGGCAAGGACTCTTGGAGCTCAGCCGCGCCAAACCGTATCCGCCAATCTGCGAAAGCCTGTTCCTCTCAGTACGGCGGAAAGCTGGCTGGCCATGGCCTATGACATATATATTCAACTTTTCCCCTTTGATCCGAACACCCCTTTTGTTCTCGCCAGTGCAGGCTATCTGTATTATAGCCGTAACCAGTTTGCAGAAGCCTTAAAATACTTTAAAACATTGGTAAGGTATTTTCCTGACAGCAGACAGATTAAAGAGATACAATTTTCTATCTTGGAAAGTTATGTGGGTAAAGGGGATTATGACAGCGCTGAATTGATGGCCAAGCAAATACTCAGAGAACAAAAATTGACGGATGCCGATAGAAAGACGGCTCAGGAGCGGCTTGCGGAGGCGATATTTTACAGGGCGCAGTCTCTGGCCGAGACGAATAATGATTCCCTGTCGGCCAAAGAGTTTTATCGATTGGTTCTTGAGGTACCTCAATCCGTATATGCAGACCGGGCTCTTTTCAATGCCGGTCAGGGATATGACAAGATTGGTGCTTACCCATTTGCGATCCGTGCCTATGAATTACTCCGTGTTTCATATGCCGGTTCACCTTTGTTTCCCGATGCATTGAATAATCTGGCTTTTGATTACGGCGAAACGGGTGAATATGCCAAAGGCGCCCAGCGTTATGAAGAACTTTACAATCTTCTGCCGAAAACTGATCAGGCGAAAGATGCATTATACAACGCTTATCTTCTCTGGGACAAGGCCGGTGATGCAGAGCGGGCATGTGAAACAGGACTTCGCTATGCCGATCAATTTCCGGAAGCAGAGGAATCTCCCCTGATCTATCTTCGCACGGGAGAATACTATGTCGGGCTGAATCGATTGGATCAGGCCAGACAGGTATTTACCGGATTTATACAACGTTTTCCACATTTACCTCAATGCGTTGAGGCGTATTATCGTTTGGGAATCCTGGAGAATGGCCTGGGAAATACGGCCGAGGCCAATCATTGGTTTCAGGAAGCGGTGGCTTACAGCCAGGAATTGAACCGCCGTGGGACAAAAGCCGATGATTATTATACCGCTGAAGCGCTTTTCTCCTATACACAGAATCTTCACAAGCAATACAGGGATTTGAAGTTCCGGCTTCCCATAAATTATCTCAATGAGCATGTTCGATTAAAGCAGGATATGATGAACAGGCTGGTTGAACATTACACGAGGGTTGCCGCTTATGGGACACACCGGCTGCCCGAGAGCGTCTACCGTATTGGTGAAGTTTATGAAGAATTCGCCATGACATGGGCCGGGCAGGAAATGCCCATACTGGATGCGACCTCCAGGGCAGCAAAACAACGTGAGATAAACAACCGTACCACTCAGGTTCTCGGACAGGCATACTCGGCCTTTCGAAAAGCCATTCAGGCGCTTGACCGTCTTCAGGCCGGGACTTCAGCAGAAGAGTCAGCCGGGAATGTTTCTGAAGGCAAAGACAGCCTCATCGTTTTGAAGCGGCATTGGCAGGAACTTTCGAAAATCAAGGTGTCAAAGGTTCTGTATCAGATGGCTGAAGTGAATTCAAGGACCGTGGAAGGCCTGATGACAGCCCCTGTTCCGGCTGATATGAACGATGCTGCACGCCTGGAATATCGCAGTCAGCTTCTTTTACGGGGAGTTAAGCCCCTGCTCGATGTGGCTGTGGAGGCCCATCGAAGAAACCTTCTGGTTGGAGACAGTCTGAATATTTCCAATGAATGGATTCAGGCGTCCCGTTCCAAGATTCTGACATCTCTGACTCATATGGGCAGGGAGTATGGCTCACTTTCCTTTGATGCTCTGGAAAACTACCGCTCAATGGTTCGGTTATGCAAGTGGACCATTTTCGATCAGGGGGAGCCGTTGACCATGGAATCCATTAATGAAATGGTCAACTTTATCGAACTGGCCAAGGGCTATCTGCAGGGCAGTATCGCATTTCAAAAGAACGGCGTGTTAAAGGCCTATGAATTGCAGCTACCGGTTGATCAAGTAGTCTCTTTGCAGGAATCCTTCATGCGTTACGTGTTCAGACTGGCCGATTCTCTGGATGTCATGCTTGAAAACAACATAAAAGATCAGAGTTCGGCTCTCCGGCGTTTTGATGAAACAGGAGCACTCATTTATGAGGATTTACTGGCCGCCCTGGAAGACAATGCCTATTATTTAAAAGAAAACCGCAAGGTGCTTCTTGAAAATGCCTATGAGACGGAGAACGCATTCCGGGAGAAAACACCCGGGGCAATCTGGCTGGCTGTACGTCTGGTCAGGCTGGATCCGGATAAATACACCAGACAGTTCAGAATTCCCGTGAAAGAGATTGTTATAAAACCCGATACGACCTGGTGTTACAGCCTGTTTTGGCAGGATAACTGGCTTGACAATGATTTGTCTATGAGCGGCTGGCGCAATCCTCCAAAACCGGCTGATTCCCTCTCGAATCGAACCGAATACCGGCTTGGCATCGCTTTGCAAAACGCTTCGGACACCTTGTTCGTTCGAAAAGATATTCAGATTCCGGGTTATGCTGTGGGAGCCGAAATTCGATTTCTTAATGATTCACCAGGCAAGCTTTTTGTAAATGGTCGTCCTGTCAATGAAGAGCAAGAAAAACGATTCGTCTTTGATGAATTGGAAGTTGGCAGAAATATTCTGGCTATGCAATTTTGGGGAAAAACCAGGCTCTCTATATATGGAGAGGGCCGAATCAGATACGTACCGCTGGAAGCGAAAATCAGGAAGGGGGGAGGCATCCCATGAGATGTTTGATATTGATAACAAGTCTTGCTTTGTCCGGATTTATATATGCTCAATCTTCCGAGAATAGCACCGGGAAACCGGACAGTATTCGAGTTCAAAAGAGTCCGGTGCAAAAGGAGGAGACTTTAAAAAAGGCCGAACTTTTTCGAAGCAGTGCTGTTCAGGATACTGTGGAGGGCGAATTGGTTTTGGAAACCATAGAAATCAAGGGAAGAGTGGAGAAACCCGGAGTCATCATCATGCCCAGCCGTTTAGAGGCTAACCTGAAAAAGGTTGAACTGGATCGAAGTTTCGAAAAAGAGCTGAAAGAGGGAGTGGGTGAGATTGTTGAGCCGAAAAAGGAACTTAGACAGGTTGAGAAGGTCAAAAGCATCAAGAAAACAGTTGGAAGGGAGCGAAAATGATATTATATTTGTCGATTGTTGGATTCTCAACGGAGGTCTTTTATGACTGAGTTTTGGCAGAACTTTGCTCCCGGTTCGGGAAGCGGTTGGGTGTTTATGTGGATCCTGCTCATTACAGCCGGATTTATGATCGCGATCGCAATTGAACGAATGATCTACATTTACCTGCGATCCAGTGTTGACGCTGCAAGATTTATGTCACAGATTCGTAGATGGCTCATGGCCAAAGATTTTGGACGGGCGGTTGCTTTCTGCAGGCGTTTTCAGGACAAAGCCCTTCCTCAGGTTATTCTGGCGGGTTTGCTCAAGGCAGGTAAAATGAGTAATCCACAGGCCGGTGTTATACAGAATGCTGTGGACGAAAGCACTCTGGAGGTCATACCCAAACTTCAGGCAAGGACTAATTATCTGGCCATGATCGGCAATATCGCCACCCTGATAGGTTTGATGGGGACGATCTACGGTTTGATTATGGCTTTCCGGTCCGTATCAGTACCGGGTATCGATGCGGCCGAGAAATCGCGAATGCTGGCTCACGGTATTTCCGTGGCCATGAACACGACTCTGGCCGGTCTTTCGGTCGCCATACCGTCGATTGTTTTTTACACGGTTTTGCATAACAAAACCAATCAAATCATCGATGAAATCGACGAGCATACGGTCAAGCTGATCAATCTGATCACACATGGGGAATAATCTGCATGACACCTCGTTCCTCAAAACGAAAGAAGCGCGGATTGGAAGAGATGGCAACCAATATTACGCCCATGATGAATCTGATGGTTGTGCTGATTCCACTGCTTCTGACATCTGCGGAATTCGTCAAGCTCAGTGTAATCGAGCTGAATCTGCCGCCCGTGGAGAGAGGATCTGAAGGTGAGATGCTTTCTCAGCTTCCGGAAGAAAACATGAAAACTCTGGATTTGACGGTTACCATAACAGACAAAGGGTTTTTTATTTCCAGCGCTATGGCGGTTTTGGCAGGCGAACAGGCCGAGGAGCCTACGATTCCTCTGATTCGGAATGCAGACGGCATATTTGAACATGATTATGAGACTCTATCTATCAAACTATATGAGATTAAACAGCGGGCACTTGGTCGTTTTCCCGATGCCGAACAAATCATTATTCTGGGTGAACCCAGTATAGTATACCAGACGGTTATCAGCACCATGGATGCGGCCCGATTTATCAATATTAACGGAAGACAGGAAGCGTTATATCCGAATGTCTTGCTGAGTGCGGATATTCTCTGAAAACCTTTTCCGGCATTCGGCAGAAGGAACGAACCAGACATTTTGCATTGGATCGACGCGAGCGGGAAACCAAATGAAGAGAAAAACCTCAGAATCGAAAAAACATATGACCGGTTCCGGACAGGTTCGTCTGCAGCTGACCTCCATGATGGATATGTTCACGATCATTCTGGTTTTTTTATTGAAAACATATTCAACCCAGGGGCAGTTGATCAATCCTTCCGATGATCTGACACTCCCGACATCACTGGCCAGTAAAGTTCCTGAAATGGGGTTGGAATTGACCGTTTCAGCAGACTGGATACTGGTCAATGGAAAACCCATATCCAGAACATCCGATGCTTTGGATATGAGCGGTTATATCATTCCCGACCTGCGTGAAGAACTGTACCGTTACGCACGCGAGGCCGAACGCATGGAATCGCTTTACGGGTCACGGTTTACCGGAAGGGTAACCATTCAGGGAGATAAAAATCTGCCCTACCGGCTTCTGATGAAAGTCATGGCAACATGTGGACAATCCCGCTATCCGAATATGCGGCTGGTGGTTTACAGAAAAGATGAATTATGAGTGCTGCTTCAAACATTTCGATTGACAATTCTTCGGCACTGATGCGTGAATTCCGCAGGCCTTTTTTTAACCTGGATACGCGTTTCCTTGTTATTTTGTTGCTTGCCATCTTCGTGGAAAGTGTGTTTGTTATTATCATGATGAATCGTCCGGTGTCTGAATATTCCGACAAGGAGATAGCGCGAATACAGGAACGGTTCGCCAATTTTGTCTTAAGAGAAGCCTCACGCAGCGATAGAGAAGCGGAACGAATCGGTGCCGTGACCGGTGCCAGGGAGAAACCTGAAGAACAGGTGAAAACAGCCGTTTCTGAGACGGATTCCGAAGCCGAAAGATCCGCTGATGATTCAGCGACAGATGAAGAACGGTCGGAAAGTCAGCGCGGTGCCGGGTTCGGAGAGCGTTCCGCATCGAGTGCAGAAGCATCCGAGGCCCGCAGGCTTTCCCGTGAACGGGTTTCACAGGAAGTCAGCAACCGGGGTCTGCTGGCTCTTTTGACCGGTACAGGCAGTGCTGCGGAGGGACAGGCCGTGAAAAGCGTATTTGAAGAATCCGCCGTCTCAGGTGGAAACGACCTGGATAAAGTCCTCTCCTCGGTTGAAGGCATCCGTACAGGCGGAAGGCAGGAATTGGAGGGAGGAGGAATAGGATCAGGCGGTGTTCGGGGACAGAGATCGGGCCGGCAGGCCACCATTGATGATCTTGTTTCCGAAAGACCGGCCGGCGAGGGTGAGCAGGCTTCTTTAACCCGCAAGGGCGATGTGATGGTGGAAAAACCGTCCGAAGTGCAGGGAACCGGAACACGCAGTCAATATCGAAGCGCCGAGGCGATTCAGGAAGTTCTGATGAGTCACAATCCGGCGATCAGGTACTGTTATGAAAGAGAATTAAAGCGGAATCCTGCACTGAAGGGCAAAATTACGGTTCGTATTACCGTAGAACCGGAAGGCAATGTTTCCGACGCGGTCATTCTCGCATCCACCTTGAACAATGAACGCGTGGAACGGTGCATTCTCGCGCGGATTCGTTTATGGAAAGATTTCCCGCCTATCGATCCTTCCGAGGGCAGCGTGACGTTTCGTCAGGTATACGCCTTTGGGGTGTAAGCCGTCCGGTGTTTATCCATTCCTGGAAAAGAAACGCTCCTGATTGATTCAGGAGTTTTTTTGTTCGGCAGCTTGTTTTTTATCGGTTGCATTTGTGTGTGAGAAAATGTATTTTGGAAGAAACACTCAAGCCTGTACCATGCCAACATATGATCGAGGAGTCTCATTTGATCGTGATGAAAACGGAATACAGGACACACACCTGCGGAGAACTGTCGGCAGCCCATGAGAATCAAATCGTGGTCCTGGCCGGATGGGTGGCCAAACAACGGAATCATGGGGGTATGGTGTTTATCGACCTGAGAGACCGTGAAGGTCTGATACAGATCGTCTTTCATCCCGAGCGGGACAAACCGATGACAGAACGGGCCGGACGGCTTCGCATGGAAGCCGTTATTGCGGTGAGAGGCAGAGTAACGCGCCGCCCCCAGGAAATGGTGAACAAGGATCTGAGGACCGGTGAGATTGAGATCGAGGCTCATGAATTGAATGTTTTGAATGAAGCCCGGCCTCTTCCTTTTATGATCAGAGATGACAATGATGCATCCGATGAGCTGCGTTTTCAATACCGGTATCTGGACCTCCGCCGTCCCGTTATGCAGAAGAACATGATGCTGCGCCACCGTGCCGGTCAGACCGTTCGCCGGTTTTTCGACGAAGAGGGCTTTACGGAAATCGAGACTCCTTACCTCATGAAGAGCACTCCGGAAGGAGCAAGGGATTATCTGGTGCCCAGCCGAATCCATCGGGGGCGGTTTTACGCTTTGCCCCAGTCACCTCAAACCTATAAACAGCTTTTAATGATAGCCGGTTATGACCGCTATTTTCAGATCGTGCGGTGTTTTCGTGACGAGGACCTGCGTGCCGACCGGCAGCCCGAGTTTACACAGATCGATGTGGAGATGTCCTTTGTCGGTGAAGAGGATGTTTTGAACACGGTCGAGCGTCTCATGGCCCGTCTCTTCCAGGAGATTCTCGGCATTCATCTGGACACACCCTTTCCTCGTCTCGCTTATCAGGAAGCCATGGACCGGTACGGCAGCGATCATCCCGATCTTCGATTCGGCATGGAGATACAGGACATCAGCGATTGGGCTTGCAGAGTCCCTTTTCGGGTTTTTCAGGAAACGCTTAGGAAAGGCGGCCGTGTGAGGGGCTTTAAAGTGGAAAATACCTTTTTTTCACGCAGGCAGACAGACGATCTGACGGAGTATGTCCGTCTGCTGGGTGTGGGTGGGCTTATCGCTGTTCAGTGGCGTGATGGAGAGATGATCTCGCCGCTGGTCAGGTTTCTGGAAGACAGCCAGAAAAACGAATTGACCCGGCTTTTCAACGCATGTGAAGAAGACGCGATCTTTCTGACTGCCGACACAGAGGCCCTCTGCTGTGAGTCTTTGGGATCCTTGCGGAAAAAAATTGCCGAAAACCTGAACCGGGTCGATACGAATAGGTACTCACCTCTCTGGGTTTTGGATTTTCCGCTTCTGGAATGGAACGAGGAAGAACGAAGATATGTCGCACGGCATCACCCATTTACCTCGCCGAATGAAGAGGATTGGGACTTACTCGAAACCGCGCCGGAGAAAGTCCGCGCACGTGCGTATGACTTGGTCTTGAACGGTTATGAAATAGCCGGCGGAAGCATTCGAATTCACAATCGTCCCATGCAGGACAGGATGTTCGGTGTTCTGGGTTTGAGTCCGGAATCCGCGGAAGATAAATTCGGTTTTCTTCTCAAGGCTCTGGAATACGGAGCACCGCCTCACGGCGGAATAGCCTTCGGGTTCGACCGTCTGGTCATGCTGCTGGCGGGGGAAACATCCATTCGCGAAGTGATCGCTTTTCCAAAGACCACCAGCGCTCTTTCTCTCATGGATGGGTCTCCATCCGGAGTCGGCCTGGAGCAATTAGGAGAATTGGGCCTTAAAATAAACAGAAAAGATTGATTTTTCTAAAGTGTGCAACTGTGGTTCAATGATTTTTTCACTTGACAAAAAGCGATATATTTGTTATACTTTGTCAGTTCTCATGAAAAATGTGCAATGAACCGTTAAAGGAGGTGTAGGGAATGGCCAGAGTATTGAAGATTTTTGGAACCACCTTGTTTTCTTTCGTCATTGCCGGAACGTTTCTGTTGACAGGTTGTACGCGTTATGCCAACGAAGAACAGCTGACAACTCTCGATGAAACAGAAGCGGCGGCAGTGTCTGCGGAAAATATGGTGGAGCAGAAGGAAAAAGAGAAAGCAGCTCTGGAACAGAAATTGGCCGAGAAGCAGGCGGAACTGAAAGAGGTTCAGGCCGAAAAAGCAAAGGTCCAGTCGCGTCTCCGTTAAAACCAGAGTCGTGAACCCTGATGACCTCAAATCAAGGAGGACAGTAGAATGAGATTTGGTAAGACCATTGCGGTGTTCTTGATTCTGCTTCTGGCCGTTTCCGTCAATGTATTCGGACAGGAAGAGCGCAAGATCAAAATGGACGAATACCAGGCACAATTGGCCGAAGTTCAAGTCCGGGAATCAGGAGCACAGGAAAAAATCAGCGATCTGGAAGCTGAAATCGCTGAACTCAAGAAACAGATCGATGAAACCCAGGCGAAAATTGATGATACCTGGGCGGAAATATACGGGATGTTGGGCACAGACAAAGCCGGTGTAGACGCGTATCGCAACGAGCTGGCTTCAATCTCCAGTGAACTGGACGGATTGGCTGCCCTGTCGCCTGAAGATCTTTTCCGACAGAAAAAGGATTTGAAAGCCCTTGCTGCTCGGTTAGAGGAAGCCAAATCCAGTAAGATCGCCCTCATGACCGAGATGAAGAACAATCTGGCCGAGCTGGATGGTCAGATGGCAGCATTGAAGAACAGAATGCCCGCCAATATTTACGATCAGTACACGGTTCTCAACGGCGATTATCTGTGGAAGATCTCCAAGAAAGAAGAAGTTTATGCAGATCCTTTCCAGTGGATCCGGATCTACTCCGTCAATAAAGATCAGATCAAGGATCCCGATTTGATCTATGCGGGTCAGATTTTCAATATCGCGCGTGGCGTTGGAGACAACGAATATCTGGTGGTGAAAGGCGATTTTCTGTACAAGATAGCAGGTATGGCCAAAGTATACGGGGATCCGACGAAATGGACGAAACTCTACGAGGCCAACAAGGATCTGATCATCGATCCCAGCCTGATCTATCCCCATCAGGTGCTCTCTATTCCTGAAAAATAGAGGACTTTCAGCGTTCGCTTTAAAAGCGGACCAACCGGTGTATAATGACGATTTAGCCGTATAGGAACAAAATGCTCCTGCTTCCATGTTTATCATGGAAGCAGGGGCTTTTTTATGAACTCAAGTATTACAAGAACCATTCCCTTAAAAGGCGCTGACCAGCTGATTCTGCTGGGATTCCATGATGAACATTTGCATCTCATCGAAAAGGCGTTTCCGGCATCTGTGGTCGTGCGCGGCGAGTTGATTTCCATTACAGGGGAAGAAAAGCCCGTGCACGCTCTCGAGAGACTTTTCACCGAACTGCTCTTTCTCGTCAATCGAAACGGGCGGCTCGACGGACACGATGTCCGTACAGTAATCAACATGATAAAGGCGGGGCAGGGCAAAGTCTCTTCAGAGTCCGGAAACGGTTCCACGGTGATTCTTTACGGGAAGAAGGGGGTCATTCGGCCCCGGTCAGCGGGTCAGACCGCCTATGTCACTGCAGTCAATCAGAATGATATTGTTTTTGCCATCGGTCCTGCGGGTACGGGGAAAACCTATCTGGCCGTGGCCCAGGCTGTGGCCCGTCTCAGAGAAAAAGCGGTCAGCCGTATTATTCTCACCAGGCCCGCGATAGAGGCCGGAGAGAGCCTCGGCTATCTACCCGGTGATTTGATGGAGAAAGTGGATCCCTATCTGCGTCCGCTGACCGACGCTCTCTTTGATATGATTCCCTCGGAGCAGCTTCAAAAATATGTCGAGAGAAAAATAATCGAAATTGTTCCCCTGGCTTATATGCGGGGGAGGACTCTCAATGATGCTTTTGTTATTCTGGATGAAGCACAGAATACATCCACGGGTCAAATGAAAATGTTTCTGACCCGGTTGGGTATCAACGCTCGGGCTATTGTCACAGGCGATACGACACAGATTGACCTTTCGGAACAGGTAACGTCCGGTCTGGTTCAGATTCAGGAGGTTTTGTTGAATATCGAAGGGATCGCCTTTGTGTACCTGGATAAAACGGATGTTGTTCGTCATCGTCTGGTTAAAGACATCATTGAAGCCTATGAGCAATTCCAGAACCATTCATGTTCAACAGGAGACCAATCAGCGGATGAAACTGTATGATGCTCTGATCACTCATTTCTTTTACCGGATGAAACACAAACGGAAAAAGCACAAAAAACAGGATGCCGAATCTCGGAAATGGATTCGTTGGGCCATCGGCGGGAGCCTGCTGGTCGTCCTGTCGCTTCTTTTCCCAAGGGGTCAGTCATCCCAGTTCGCTGATATGAGGGAGGGAAGCGTCAGTTCACGGAGAATCGTCGCGCCATTCAGTTTTGAGATACTCAAGACGGCCGACGAACTGCAGCGCGACAGAGAGCTGGCCGTACAGAAGGTGTATCCGGTATTCACCCGCGATGACAAGGTTTTCGATGAAACGAGAAACAAAACAAATCGTTTTTTCGATGATGTGGTTCGATACCGCAAGGAAGTAGAGAGTCGGCCCCGCCTGAAAAGGGCTTTTACCGATTCACTGTTTCAGAAGCACCGTGTGAATGTGCTGGATACGTTGAACCGGCAGAGAATACTCGATAATGGGACCATGACTTTTACCGATATTCAGAATTTTCAGTCGATCCTGGTCACGGCGATTCGGGACATCCTGTCCGTGGGACTTTTAAGCACGACAAAAGAGACTTTTACTTCACCAGACCGAAAGCTTGTCATATTGACGGAATCAGAGGAGTCGGTCCATGATTTCAAAGAGTTTTATGACTTGAATGAAATGCGGCTTAAACTGGTGGAAATGCTCAACAATCGGACATCAAGCGTGTTTTTCAAACAGATGGGATACAGTATCGTCAGTTCCTTTCTCGAGCCGAATCTGATATATGATGAAGCCCTTCATGCCAGCCGCATCAATGAAGCCAGAGCCCGTGTGCCTTTGAGCAGCGGGTTTGTTTATGAGAATGAGAAAATCGTGGATCAAAATGAACGGATTACACTGGAAATCAGGAAGAAGTTGACTTCTCTTTCCGTGAAAATGGCCGAGAAGGGGATGAGCGTACGCGGATTCCGCCTGTTTCTACCTTTTATCGGACGTCTTGCCTTTCTGTCTGGACTTTTTTTCCTCTTTATTGTATTCATTCAACAGAATTCACCGGAGATTTTTACGGACAACAAACAGGTTCTTCTTCTGGCTGCGGTGGTTTTGCTCGTGGGCGCTGTCACATTTCTGATTCACCAGCTGGCCGTTTCAGAATACATGGTGCCCACGGCTGTCGGCGCGATGATTCTGGCGATTGTTTTCGGACCCTGGGTGGGGCTTGCCAGTGCGGCCATAATGAGTGTTCTGGTCGGCGCTCTTTACGGCAACGAATTTAATTTGATGATTTTTTCGTTTTTTGTCAGTGTGGTGGGTGTGCTGATTATACGCAGTATGAATGATCGTCGGCGTCTCGTCTATTCTGTTTTCTATATGGCGGGGGCCTATTTATTTACCATCACATTCCTGGGACTTCTCAGATATCTGCCCTTTCGGGATATTATCAGAGACTGGCCGTGGGGGGCTGCGGCGGGAATTCTCGCTCCGGTAGTCACCGCCGGTCTGCTTCCGCTGGTCGAATACCTGTTCGATATCACAACCGATTTCTCGCTTTTGGAACTTTCGAGCCTGAATCATCCTCTTCTGAAACGTCTTTCAGTGCAGGCACCGGGCACGTATCATCATTCGATTATTGTCGGAAACTTGGCGGAATCCGCCGCACAGACTCTCGGAGCGAATCCTTTGCTTGCACGGGTTGGTTCATACTACCATGATATCGGGAAGGTGGAGAAGTCGGAATATTTTGCTGAAAATCAAATTGCCGGCAAAAATCCCCATGAAAAACTGACTCCTCGAATGAGCGCGCTGATCCTTTCGAATCACGTGAAAAAGGGGATTGAATTGAGTGAAAAATACAAACTGCCAACCGCGATCAAAGATATCATTATGCAGCATCAGGGAACCACGATCATGCCGATTTTCTACAGGAAAGCCAAAGAAAAGAATGAGAGCGGTGAGGTTCATGAATCGGATTATCGGTATCCCGGACCCAGGCCTCAGACCAGGGAAGCTGCTATTGTCATGCTTGCGGATGTGGTTGAAGCCGCGACCCGTTCTCTGAAAGCGCCGACGCACAATCGACTGAAAAATATCATCGATGAGCTGATCGACGAGCGGTTTAAGGAGGGTCAGCTGGATGATTCGCCGTTGACCCTGAGGGATCTGGAGAAGATCAAGGAGAGTTTTTTAACGATTCTGTCCGGGACCTTTCATACTCGGGTGGAATATCCTGATAAAGATGAAAACAAGAATAACAAGACGGAGTCCGATTCAACGCCGGTGGGTCGTCCGGAATCAAAGCCGGAAGCCGATCCCCGTTCCGCGAAAAACCATTCGCCGACTGGCAAAGCGGGTTCTTGATTATAAGAAACCGCGGGAATGGGGGCCGCTGACCTTCGTGTTTATGGACGACCTCGAAATCCGCACGGTCAATCGGCGCTTTCTCCGGCGTGACCGGCCCACGGATGTTATCGCATTTACGTACGGTGAACCGGATTGCTGGGGTGAGGTTCTCATCAATATCGATCAGGCCGGGCGGCAGGCGAAGGATTACGGAGTGAGCCTGACCGAAGAGGTCGGCCGTCTGGTGGTACACGGGATGCTTCATATCATGGGATATAACGATTCGGATGAATCTTCAAAGAAAAATATGAATGACATGGAAAACCACTGTCTGTCCCTCTGGATGAAGCCGGTCCAAAGAACGTCAAACAAGAAATCATGAAAAGGAGGATGACCCTGTTTTGGAAGCGGATGCATGGATATCTCTGGTCGTTTTTATAGGACTTATCGCTTTTTCGGCGTTTTTTTCCGGGTCGGAATCGGCCTTTTTCGCCATTCCGCAGCATGAGATCAACCGGTTTCGCCGTGACAAACTGGCGAAAAAGAGCATCCGCCGAATGGTCAAATTGTTGAACAGTCCCGGTCGATTGCTGCTTTCTGTATTGATCGGGAATACCATTGTCAATGTGGCTGCAGCAACCGTGGCCGCCCTGTTTATTCACGGACTGATTCAACAGGGTTTGATCAATCGTCATCTGGGAATTCTTCTTGAGATTATTACCGTGACCCTGGTTCTTTTAATATTCAGTGAAGTCAGTCCCAAAATATTCGCCGTCAAGCAGCCTGTGCGTTTTGCCTCAATGGTTTCACTTCCGCTGAGTATTTTTATCAGAATCGTATCCCCCCTGACCCATATTTTCGAACAGCTCACTCATGGATTCACCGTGCTGTTGGGCGTCAAGAAGGAGTCGCCTTTTGTCGATGAACAGGAGTTGAAAGCCCTGTTCAATGTGGGTGAAGACAACGGCGCGTTGGATGAAAATGAACGCGAGATGATTCATTCCATTTTCACATTCGGAGAGACCACGGTTAAGGAAGTGATGATTCCCCGAACGGATATGATCTGCGTGGAAAAGGACACCGGTCTGGAAGAAGTGCTCCGACTGGTCAAGGAGAAAGGCCATTCACGCATACCTGTTTATGACGGGACAGTGGATAATATTTCGGGAATTCTATTTGTAAAGGACCTGCTTCCCTACAGTCAGGATATGCATCCGGGCAAGAATCTGACGGAATTGGTCAGAAAACCCTATTTTGTTCCGGAAAGCAAGATGATCGATGAGTTGCTGCGTGAGTTTCAGCTGGAACGTCTGCATATGGCGATTGTGGTGGATGAATACGGCGGAACCGCCGGCCTGGTTACTCTGGAAGATGTCATTGAAGAGATTGTCGGAGAGATACGAGACGAGTTCGATCGGGAAAAGCCGCTTGTCCGTCAAATTGACACCAACACCTGGATCGTTGAGGGAAAAATCAACATCGAAGATCTGAACGAAGCATTGACTCAAAGCTTTCCGGCCGAGGAAGATTATGAAACGCTGGGAGGTTTTCTGCTGAGCTTGCTGGGGCATATTCCTTCGGAAAAGGAGGAAATAAAATATGGATCCTGGCATATGATCATTGAGAAAGTGGTGGGTCAGCGTATCACCAAGGTCCGAATGATCAAAGAAACGGCTCTGGGGGGGGAGACGTGATGGTTTGCAAGGCGGGGCATTCATGAGCCGTATCCGAAAGCGCCTCAAAGTATATATGGAAGATCTGGCTCCTCATCGGATCATCGTCTTTTCCTTTTTAGGAATGATCGGAGCGGGAACGCTTCTGCTCAGGAGTCCATGGTCAGGTGCTCAAGGACATCTCACCGGGGTGGAAGCTCTTTTTACCGCTGTTTCAGCGGTTTGTGTGACTGGATTGACGGTGATCGATATCAGCACTGAATTGTCCGGTTTCGGCCGTTGGGTGGTTTTGATTCTGATTCAATGCGGCGGCCTGGGAATCATGACCTTCTCAACTTTTTTTGTCTATTTGTTGGGGCGCCGTCTCTCCATGCGGGACCGGGAGATCATTGATACGACATTGAGCTACACCCAAGAAAGGAATATCGGGTCGCTTCTCATTCGTGTCATGGGCTTTGTGTTCATGATCGAAGCGATTGGAGCCGCGGCACTCACTTTGCGTTTTCACGAATACTATCCGTTTGACCGCGCGGTCTATCATGGAATTTTTCATTCCATCTCCGCTTTCTGCAACGCGGGATTCAGCCTCTACGCTCGGAGTTTTGAGGGATTCAGGCAGGATGTCTGGATCAATATTATCCTGATGGCGCTTATCGTTTTAGGGGGACTGGGTTTTGTCGTCATTCTTGATTTGTGGCGCGGGCTGATATCCCGAAAACGGGCCTTGTCATTCCATGCCAAAGTGGTTTTAACGGTGACATTCATTCTGATATTCTCCGGAGGTATCCTGTTCTGGCTCGTGGAGCAGCCCCATATTTTTCAATCTTTTTCAACCGGAGAGTCGGTTCTGGCGGCTTTGTTTCAGTCTATTACCGCGCGAACCGCAGGGTTCAACACACTGGATATCGGATTATTAACCAACACGGCCTGTATGGTTCTGATGTTTCTCATGTTCATCGGCGCGGCTCCCGGTTCCTGCGGAGGAGGCGTCAAAGTCACCACCGCAGGCATTCTGGTTTCCATGCTGATATCGAGAATCCGCGGGGCTGATGAAGCACAGATGTTTCATCGAAACGTATCGCGTGAAACTTTTTCTAAAGCACTTGTTATTATCTTCGGCGCCCTGGTACTGATTTCAGCCGTTTTTTTCGGTCTTCTGCTGACCGAGGGATGGAATATCAGCCCGCAGGAGAGCCGCGGTCATTTTCTCGAGCTGGCGTTTGAAACGGTTTCGGCGTTCGGCACAGTCGGCCTTTCCATGGGTGTGACCCGTGAATTGTCCACAGGCGGGCGCCTGTTGATCATTTTATTGATGTTTGCTGGCCGTCTGGGTCCTTTGACACTGGCCGTAGCCCTGTCGGATCCCAGGATGAAGAGAAAAATCCGCTATAGTTACGCCAAAGGGGAAATAATGGTCGGTTGACCCGCTTTGGCTCAATATGCGCTTTTTACCGAGGCGATCCGGAATAGACCATTTATGGAGGTTCAATGAGAAGCATCGCCATTATCGGATTGAGCAGTTTTGGTTATTTCCTGGCAAAAGATCTGGCCCGGGAAGGCATCAAAATCATGGCTCTTGATCTGGATGAGGAAAAGGTCGAGAAGATCAAGCGTTCCGTCGAAAGAGCCGTTATCGCCGACGGAACCGACAAGGATACTCTGGAAAAGCTTGGCCTCAAAGAACTGGATGGTGTGGTGGTCAGCCTGGGGCAGATAGAGTCCAGCGTTCTGGCTGTGATGCATCTCCGTGAAATGAAAATAAAACGGATCGTGGCCAAAGCGCTGAGCGAAGAACATGGAAAAATCCTGAATATGCTGGGAGCCACGGATGTCATTTTTCCTGAAAAGGACATGGCTTTCAGAGTGGCGAGAACACTGACCCATGAGAACATACTCGATCACATCCCCCTGTCTCATGGTTTCAGTATCATTCAGGTGTCTCCTCCCATGTCATTTCTGCATAAATCTCTGGGCGAACTGGATTTACGGAGAAAGTACGGCATACAGGTCATTGTGATCAGGGAAATGGTTCCGGAGAATGTGATTATGATACCCACGGCCGATCATGTTATTAAAGACAGTGACGCGCTGGTGATTATGGGAAAAGATAAAGATTTAAAGAAGATTCAGGATTTATGATGTTCAGGATAATCGATAAAAATACTTTGTTTTTAAAAATATTTATTTTATCTTAAAAATTACTCATGCGAGAGTGGCGGAACTGGCAGACGCGCCAGACTTAGGATCTGGTGTCCTTCGGACGTGTGGGTTCGAGTCCCTCCTCTCGCACCCAGTCAATTGAAGGAGTCTGATATTGAAAGTTGCGGTAAAAACCGTTCATTCCTGGATGAAGCAGGTGGACGTGGAAGTCCCCTATGATGAAGTGGAACCCCATCTGGAAAAGGTGTTCAGGAAATTTCAGCGGACGATCAATCTGGACGGTTTCCGCAAAGGAAAAGTTCCCCTATCGATCATTCGTCAGCGATATGGAGATGCCGTAAAAGCGGACGCAGCCGAAGATCTGATGCAGATCTTTTTTCAAAAAGCCGTCGAAACAGAGCAGCTGAAGGTGGTGGCGCCTGCCAGGGCCAGGAAAATAGAATTCGAAGAAGGAAAGCCTTTCAGTTTTTCTCTGGATGTCGAAGTCCGTCCGGATATAGAGGTCAGGACCTATTCCGATTTCAAGGTGGAGAAATCGATTCGCAAGGTCACGGATGAAGACGTTGAACAATCCTTGCGCTATCTTCGGGAACAGCGGGCCGAGCTGAAACCTGTCAGCGATGGAGCCCGAAGCGGTCACATTCTGCAGGGTGATGTTCAGGCGTTGGACAGTTCAGGAGTTCCACTGCTCGGTCAGCATTGGGAAGACCGTGTTCTGGTTTTGGGAGAACCGCCGCTGACGGGTGACGCGGCGGAAGTTCTCAACGGCGTCAGAGAAGGAGAAAGCCGCAAATTCCGGCTCACCGGATCCGGCCGGGAGGGACAGACGCATGATGAATGGTACTCCCTGACGGTTAAATCAATTCAGGAGAAGATACTGCCTTCTATGGATGACGGCTTCGCTCGATCGATCGGTGAATACGAGAATCTGACGGCATTAAAGGAGGCCCTGAGAAAACGTTTGACCGAACAGTGGGATGAAGAAGGTGAAGTACAGGTTCAGCACCGTATCGCGGATGAAATTATCCGCCGCAATGATTTTGAGTTGCCTCCGGCCATGGTCGAAAACATGCTCGACTCGCTTTGGGAGAATTATAAAGACCGTGATCAAAACATGGAGCGTGAAGATTTTTTCAAGGAAAACCGGCCCGATGTCATTTGGAATCTCAAATGGAACCTGATTCAGGAGAAGATTGCCGAACAGGAAAATCTGCGTGTCACGGATTCCGATTTGGATGAAGAAATCGAAAGATTGGCCGGTTTGGATTCAAAAAATGAGAAGAAGATCAGAGCATTTTTTACCAAGACGGATGAAAGAAGCCGGTTGAAAGACCGAATGCTGGGGAATAAAATCATGGATTTGATCAAGTCGCGAATCAAGATCAAGGAGGTTACGGTTAAATCGTCGAAACGAAAGAGCGATCTGATCGTTTGATTTTCCGATCATCAAACAGCAATAACATAAAGGATGGAATATGAGTTTGGTTCCGATTGTTGTTGAACAGACCGGCCGCGGTGAGAGGGCTTACGATATTTTCTCGAGGCTCCTGAAGGAACGGATTGTATTCATCGGTACGGCGATTGATGACAATGCAGCCAGCCTGATCATCGCCCAGCTCCTTTTTCTCGCCGCCGAAGATCCGGAAAAGGATATATTCCTTTATCTGAACACACCGGGAGGTTACGTTTCATCAGGGTTGGCCATCTATGACACCATGCAGTATGTCCGCCCCGACATCGCGACCATCTGCATGGGACAGGCTTCCAGTATGGGGGCTCTTCTTCTGGCTGCGGGCACCAAAGGAAAACGTTCGGCATTGCCTCATGCCCGTATCATGATTCATCAGCCCCTGGGAGGCGCGCAGGGTCAGGCAACGGATATCGAAATACAGACCAGAGAGATTCTTACGCTGCGTGAACGCCTGAATCATATCCTGGTCAAACACACAGGACAGGATTTGAAAAAAATCGAGCAGGATACGGACCGGAATTTTTACATGTCTTCCGAAGAAGCCAAAGAATACGGACTGATCGATGAAGTCATGGTCCGCAGAGAGAAGAACAAGAAAAAAGCGGAGAAATAATATTGGATCGATCCTATACGTGCTCATTTTGCGGCCGGTCTTCCGATGAAGTTGATGCGATCGTTACCGGACCCGGTGTGAATATTTGCAGTGAATGTGTCCGTTATGCCGAAGAAATCATTCACAGCGATCGAACCAGGGCAACCGAGGCTCGAAGCCAGCCTCTGCCGGTCCCTATTGAAATCAAACGGGAACTGGACGAATTTGTCATCGGACAGGAGTCGGCCAAAAAGGCGATCTCGGTGGCTGTGTACAACCATTACAAGAGAATTAACGACAGGCCCAATGAGAATGACGTGGAGATATCGAAGAGCAATATCCTCCTGATCGGGCCGACAGGCACTGGCAAGACACTTATGGCTCAGACGCTGGCGCGTTTTCTTAAGGTTCCTTTTGCCATTGCGGACGCTACCACTCTGACTGAGTCGGGATATGTGGGTGAGGATGTGGAGAATGTTCTGGTTCGTCTTTTAAGCGCAGCGGATTACCGTCTTGACAAAGCGGAAAAGGGGATCGTCTATGTGGATGAGATTGACAAGATTGCCAGAAAATCTGAAAGCTCGTCCATTACACGGGATGTGTCCGGAGAGGGCGTTCAGCAGGGGCTGTTGAAACTGCTGGAAGGATCTGTTGTTTCCGTGCCGCCGAAAGGGGGGCGGAAACATCCTGAACAGAGCCTGATCCAGGTCAACACCAGGGACATTCTTTTTATCTGCGGCGGATCGTTCGAGGGCCTGGATAAAATCGTCGCGCGGCGTATTGGAGAGAAGACGTACGGATTCGGCGCCGATATTGTGAGACAGAAAGATTATCAAATGAATGAGCTGCTGCAAAAGACCGGTCCCGATGATTTGCTTCGTTTCGGTCTTATCCCGGAATTGATCGGAAGACTGCCGGTTATTTCCGCCCTGAACGAGCTGGATCAACAGTCTTTGCGCCGGATTCTGCTCGAACCCAAAAATGCGCTGGTCAAACAGTATCAGCGGCTTTTTGAGATCGATCTTGTCAAGCTCGAGTTTGAAGATGCCGCCATTGACGCCGTCGTAAAACTGGCCATGGAAAAAAAGACGGGTGCCCGGGCCCTTCGAAGCATCATGGAAGAGACCATGCTGGACATCATGTTCGAGCTTCCCTCCATGGAGAATGTAGAGAGATGTTTCATTACCGAATCGGTGATTTTAAGAAGGGAAAAACCGGTTTATTCCTTGAAAAAAGTGCAAAAACAAAGGGCCTGATCCCGTTGACGGGCCGTCTGTCCAAACTTGATGATGAATTCTGCCTTTGGAACAGGCAGGGATACACCTCATGGATGATCGCTGCTGGATCGGCCTCGATGTGGGCTCTGTCAGTATCAATCTGGCCGCTGTGGCCGGAAAACTCGATGAAGGAACCCGTAGGGACCTTGAGGCAGACGGTTTTTCGGTGCGGTCTCTTGATATTTGTGGCTTGTCGAATAATAATGACTCCCCGAATCTGATACTTTCCCCCTATATACGCCACCAGGGTGAGGTGGGCGGCAGTATTGAAATACTCCAGAATCGATTCAAAAAACATATTCCGGAATCCGGCTGGTGTTCCGTGTGGGTTACCGGTTCAGGCGGAACCAATCTTCGGCAGCGGAGAGGTTATCAGTATGTGAATGAATTCCAGGCCGCCGCACGGGGTGTTGCCGCGCTTTGTCCGAAGGTGAAAACCCTTTTCGAACTGGGCGGAGAACGGTCCAAATATATCCGCATCGAACCGGATGCTTCGGGTTCGGTTCGAATACTGGAATATGAGTGCAACGGAGAGTGTGCTGCGGGTACGGGTTCGTTTTTCGATCAGCAGGCCGGGCGATTGAAAATTCCGATCAATGAAACGGGATCGATTATCCAGGGGGCCGGCCGGACTGCGTCTATTGCCGGACGATGTTCCGTATTCGCCAAATCGGATATGATTCATGCTCAGCAGTTGGGGTATACGCCCGCCGAAGTGCTTAAGGGCCTGTGTGAAGCGGTGGCCAGAAATTTCAAAGGAACGATCGCCAAAGGAAAACAGATTGAAGTTCCGGTCGCCCTGATCGGAGGGCTGGCTCAGAATCCGGGTGTGGTTGATGCCATGCGAAGGCTGTTCGGCCTGGAAAAGAGGCATCTGATTGTTCCTCCTGAACATGCGTGGATGGGAGCTGTCGGAAGTGCCCTGACGGCTCAACAGAAAGACACCGGAAAAAAATCCGTTACGGTTTTTTTTGAACCGAAGAAAAAACAAAACTTCGACATTCCCCGAATGCCGCCTCTCAGGATGGACAAGGTGCGCCTGATGCGTAATGAAAACCAGGTCTACCGGTTTCCGGGAAAGCAAACCGTGGACGCTTTTCTCGGAATTGACATCGGATCGGTGAGCACCAATCTGGCCCTGCTCGATGAATCGGGATCGTTGATATTCGGATTATACCGGATGACCGATGGACGGCCTGTGGAAGTGGTCACTCGAGCCCTGAAGGATATGGGCCGGGCCATGAAAAACCGCGTCCGGATACAGGGAGCCGCCACAACCGGTTCGGGACGAGAACTCATTGGAGCCCTCGTGGGTGCCGACATCATCAAAGATGAAATAACGGCCCATAAAACCGGAGCCGTGGATATCAGTCGCCGGATTTGGAAACGAGGGGTTGACACCATATTTGAAATAGGCGGTCAGGATTCAAAGTTCATTTCCATTCAGGATGGAGTGGTGGTGGATTTCAGCCTTAATGAAGCCTGCGCGGCGGGGACCGGGTCCTTTCTGGAGGAGCAGGCACAGGAACTGGGCATCTCCATACGGAATGAGTTTGCCGAACTGGCGCTGAGCTCCGAGACCCCCCTGCGCCTTGGTGAACGGTGCACGGTGTTCATGGAAAAAGAGCTGATACCTTATTGCCAGCGGGGGATTGACAAAAAAGACATTGCGGCCGGACTGGCCTATTCCATTGTTCAAAACTATCTGAACCGGGTCGTAAAGAGAAGACACATCGGCGAGCGGATATTCTTTCAGGGGGGTACCGCGTACAACGACAGCGTGGCTGCGGCTTTTGCCACCTTGCTCGATCGGGAAATCGTGGTGCCTCCTCATAACGGAATCATGGGGGCGATCGGGGCCGCCATGCTGGTCAGAGACACGAACAGGACGCGCGGCACCGGATTCCGGGACTGGAATCTGGATGCCGTACCCAGACGGATGAAAACCTTCACCTGCCGCGGCTGCTCCAATGAATGCTGCATTCAGGAGTTTGATGTAGAGGGCGAAAAATATTACTGGGGCGACAAATGCAGCGAACGCTACCGGAAACGGGTAAAAAGCCGGTCAAAGGCCTTTGTCGACGATCTGATAGAGATGCGCCGCAAATGGTTCGAGCCCGTGTCTGCATTGAAGCCGAAAATGCGAGGGCGTGTGGCGATACCGATGTCCCTGCATTTTTATGACCGGTTGCTTTTCTGGAAGACCTACTTTGATACGCTGGGGTTCGAAACCGTTTGCACGGGACCGACGACACAGTGCGTGATCCACCAGGGGGTCGAAGCCGCGCAGGCCGAACCGTGTTTTCCGGTTCAGGTGGCACACGGTCATACGCTTTTGGCTGTTTCCCTCAATCCGGATTGGATTTTCTGTCCCAATGTGGTCAGCGAAGAAGATCCGACAAACAGCGTGGCTTCATTTATATGTCCCTGGACCCAAACATGGCCGCTTGTTATTCGCAATACGCCCGCATTTGAAACGAATTTGGAAAAAATCTGGGATCCAAATATTCAGTTCCGTGAGGGTGAGCGGTTCGTTGCAGGTCAGCTCTACCGTCAGGGCCGGCACCTGGGTTTCTCGAAACACGAAAACCGCCGGGCGGTGGAGGAGGCCTATGCGGCGCATCGGCAGTTTTTAATGAAAATCAGGAGAACAGGCTTGTCTGTGTTTCGTCGAATTCAATCGGAGAATATTCCCTGTGTTTTGCTTCTGGGCCGGCCCTACAATCTCTATGATTCAGGTTTGAATCTGAATATTCCTCGCAAACTGCGGCATCTGTACGGCGTGAATGTGTTTCCTCTGGATTTTCTGCCGCTGGAGGAAGTCGACATCCGGTCGGTACATGATCATATGTTCTGGAATTACGGACGCCGCATACTGCAGGCGGCGTGTCTGGCGGCAAAAACACCAAACATGCATGTGATCTATTTGAGCAATTTCAAATGCGGGCCCGATTCCTATATTCGGCATTATGTCGAAGAGATCCTGGGGCGTCCTTTTCTCTTCCTGCAGCTGGACAGCCATGCCAATGATGCCGGAATCCTTACTCGCATCGAAGCCTTTCTGGAAAGCCATCAACTGATATCCTGAATATGGGAAAGGCCTGTAAAAATCGTCAAACCTTAAATGATAAATGAAATGATAAAGGACAGTAAACAGCATATCCTGAAAGGCAGACGGCTCTATATTCCCAGAATGAGCACCGAAGCCGCGTCCGCGCTGGCCGCGGCTTTTCGATCGGTCGGCGTGGACGCCTGCATTTCCCCGGAGTCCGACGCACGGACTCTGGATCTGGCTTCACGATTCACCAACGGCGAGGAGTGTCTGCCCCAGCGGGTGACTCTGGGCAATTTTCTCAAGATCGTTCAGGGTCTAAATTTCGATCCGCGCTCAACGGCGTTTTTTCTGCCCACTTCATCCGGGCCATGCCGTTTCGGCCAGTATCGCAATCTTCTGAGAAAAGTGCTTGATGAAGCAGGGGCACAGGAAGCACGGATCTTTTCACCCACCAGCAGCAATGGATATGCGGGAATCGCGGATCGGCGATTCCGCTTTCTGGTTACAGTCTGGCGCGCATTGATCCTGTCGGATTCTCTGCGTAAAGCACGACTGATGATTCGGCCCTATGAAGCCGAGAAAGGTCTGACCGACAGTCTGCATAACCGTTTTCTCGGGAAGGCCTGCCGTGTTTTGGGTGATCCGGATATCGGCTTCCGGCGCCAGAGGAGAGAGTGTGTCAAAATTCTGCAGTCTGCGGCGGAAGCATTTGAATCCATCCCTTTGAAGGAGAAATTGGGATCCAGGCCGTTGATCGGGGTTGTGGGCGAGATCTATCTGCGGTTTAATGAGTTCAGCAATCAGCATATGCTTCGGTCGATCGAGAATCAGGGGGGAGAGGTCTGGATCGCGAATATCGCGGAGTGGGCCTGGTATACCAACTATGAGGAGGAACGCAAGCTTCGGGAAGCCGCCGGAATCGTCACTTTCGAGATGGCCAGAGTCCGTCTGCGGCGATACATTCAGGAAACGGAAGAGAAAGCGCTGACGCGTCCGCTCAGGAAGTTTTTTCGATCCCGTCCCGAAACCCCGGTACCGAGGCTGCTGGAATACAGCAGACCGTATCTGCCTGCGCATAAGGCTTTGGGCGAAATGACACTCAATGCCGGAAACGCGGTGGCTTTTTATCATGCCGGATGCGACGGAGTTGTGGATATCAGCCCTTTTACCTGCATGAACGGCATTGTCTCCGAGGTGGTGTATCCCCGGATCAGCAGGGATCATGAGCAGTTCCCCATACGGATCTTTTATTTCGACGGTGTACCCTTCGACCTGACAGGGCATCTCGAGATTTTTATGGAGCAGGCCGGGTCCTACCGAAGACGTCGGCTTGAAAAGAGCCGGCGCGGCTCCAGGAGCGGGCAATAAAGGGTTTTATGCTTGACTAATAGGGTTATTTTTCTTATCATGATTGGACCTGATGCTTGTCAGCCGCTCAGATGTCTGCCAGAAAAACAAAAGCGGCCGGAAAAGATCAAATCCGAATGATTCAAGGGGAGGAGAAGATGAAATCTACTGGCGGAAGCATCAAAGGTTTGCCGGAAAATGCCTATCGGCCATTGAAAAAGGGAGAAGACTATATTCCCTATGTGCCGGCCGGTCAAACCCTTCATGAAGTGACATGGCGCTCTGTGGGTCTGGGAGTGCTGATGGCGGTGGTGTTTTCGTTTTCAGCCTGTTATCTGGGACTGGTGGCGGGACAGGTTTTCGAAGCGGCCATTCCCATCGCCATTCTGGCTGTGGGCATGGCGGGTTTGTTCACCCGGCGCAGTACTTTGCTTGAGAATGTGATTATTCAATCCATCGGGGCCGCTTCCGGAGTGGTGGTGGCCGGGGCGATCTTCACTCTGCCGGCTCTCTACATCCTGGGTCTTAAGGTCAGTCTGCTTCATACCTTTATCGCGTGCACGCTGGGCGGATTTCTCGGCATCCTCTTTCTCATTCCGCTGCGCCGTTATTTTTGCGTGGAGGAACACGGCAAGCTGCCCTTTCCCGAGGCCACTGCCACGACCGAGATTCTGGCGACCGGAGAACGGGGCGGCAAATCCGCCAGGGTTCTGGTGCTGTCCATGCTGGTCGGCGGCATCTATGATTTCTTTGTGGAGGCCATGCATATCTGGCCGAAACAGCTTCGAAGCGATGTGCTGCTGGGAAGAGCCGGAGCGTTTCTCTCCGAGAAGGCCCGATGGGTGTTGAAAATCGACGGGACCGCGGCTCTGTTCGGCCTGGGTTATATTATCGGCTTGAAATATGTTTCCATCATCGCGGCGGGATCAATACTCTCCTTTCTCGTCTTTCTTCCTCTGATTTTTCATTTCGGTCAGCACATTCCGTCCATGATTCCGCCTGGAGGCGTTCCCATCGCTGAAATGTCGGAACTTCAGATCTTCTCCAATTATGTGCAGAAGATCGGTATCGGAGCCATCGCGATGGCCGGTCTGATCGGAATCATGAAAATGGGAAAGATCATCGTAACCTCCTTTGCCATCGGAATGAGAGAAATTTTCCAGGGCGGTCAGGCCGGAATCGAAGGCGGAATTCCCCGCACGGAACAGGAGATGAAGACCAAGAATGTCATTCTCTTGATCATCGGCACCATCCTGCTCATATTCTTTGCGTTCTGGTTGTTTGCCTCTCCGGCCGGTTCCATGGCCTTTGTGCTGAAAGTGGCCCTGGTAGGGCTTTTGATCGTCGTTTTTCTGGCATTTATCTTTACTCCCGTGGCTGCCAGGGCCATCGCTATCGTGGGAGTGAATCCTGTATCCGGAATGACCCTGATCACGCTGATCATCACCTCGCTGGTTCTGGTCGGTATGGGACTGGGGGGTGAGAATTATGCGGTAGGCATGACCATTGCTTTGATTATGGGATGTGTAGTGTGCACATCCCTGTCGACTTCAGGCGCCTTTATCACGGATCTGAAAATCGGATACTGGCTGGGTGCCACACCCAGAAACCAGCAGCGATGGAAGTTTCTCGGAGTGGTCGTTTCGGCGATTTCCGTTTCTCTGGCTATTTTGCTGATTCACAAGGCGTATGGATTCACTCTGGGCGGCAACATTCTGGAAGGCGGAGTTCCCAATCCCGCCATTGCGGCCCCTCAGGGGAATCTGATGGCCACCATCATCAAGTCGCTGATGATCGAATCCGAAATTCCCTATCTGCTTTACGCGCTGGGTGCACTGTGTGCGATTTTACTGGAGATGGCCGGTGTGCCTCCTCTCGCTTTCGCTCTGGGTATGTATCTTCCCATCGAAATCAACATGCCTCTTCTGGCCGGCGGACTGGTTTCATGGTCTGTGATCCGGCTCAGCAAACGGGTCAGGGCCGCTGAAGGGGATTCGCCCCGTGAAAGAGGGACTCTGATCGCTTCCGGGTTTATCGCGGGCGGCGCGCTTATGGGCGTAATGGGCGCTGTGCTGAATCTGAATGAGATCGGCAAACCGGTTCGATTCATCTCTGTGGGCGCCCGTTATGTCAAAGATATCCTGGGTGATACCGGAAAAGTCATCTGGTCGATTCCCGAGACCGGCGGTTATCTCCCTTACTTCAAGTCGATTTCCGGTCAATTGATCAGTCTGGCGGCTTTTATCGGATTAGTTGGTTTTTGCTATTTCTATGCAAAAGGAAGGGCCGAAAGAAACAAATGACTGCTTTATAAAAGGACTCATGAATCCAATGAATGTGAAAACCTTTAAATCGGATGTGGATTTTACCGTGCGTATCGCGGGCGAGGGAGGCGAGGGAGTCATCAGCTGCGGCGAACTGCTTGCCCAGGCAATCGCCCGGACCGAATACCATGTCTTCACCTATATCACTTACCCGGCGGAGGTTCGGGGCGGATTTTCCATGATTCAGATTCGAGTCCGGGATTGGACCATTTACAGCATGGGCAGCGAAGTGGATTATCTGGTGGTCTTCAACCAGAAAGCCTATGACCGGACGATACAAGACATCAAGCCGGGAGGTACGGTCATCTATGACCTCGATGAAGTGGTTCCGGATCAATCCGTTAAGGCGCAAAATGTTCCCATTGCCCTGAATAAAATCCCATTCGAAATCACGGGCTCCAGACTGGGCAAAAATGTGGTCGCCCTGGGAGCCATGGGCCATCTGTTCGATATCGACAGGAAGCTTCTGTTTCAATTGATGAAGGACAGATACGGTGCCAAAGGCTCGAATGTGGTTCAAAACAACATCCGGATTCTGGAAGCCGGATTCGAAGCGGGCAGAAAGACAGGCCGGGAGCCCAAATTCCATCTCGGTTCCGAACCGGACGCCGAAAGCAAATACATGATGCTGTCGGGAAACGAGGCGGTGGCATTGGGAGCTGTGGCCGCGGGCTGCCGCTTTGTGGCCGGTTATCCCATCACTCCGGCGACGCCGATTTTCGAGACTCTGACTAAAATAATGCCCATGGTCGGCGGCAAGGCCATTCAAATGGAAGACGAGATCGCCTCGATTTCGGCCATTATCGGGGCTTCGTTCGCCGGGGAGAAAGTCATGACGCCCACGTCCGGGCCCGGGCTGCAGCTGATGGGGGAACAGCTGAACCTGGCTGCCATGCTGGAGCTTCCCGTTGTGATTATCAATGTGCAGAGGGGTGGGCCCAGTACCGGAATGCCGACCAAGACGGAGCAGTCGGATTTGAAATTCGCCATTTACGGCACATCCGGAGAGTCGCCGCACGTCATACTGGCGCCGGCAACGGTGGAAGACTGTTTCTATCAAACCATCAGGGCCTTCAATCTGGCGGAACGATTTCAGCTGCCGGTGATCGTGCTCACGGATCAATCGATCGGGTACCGGAAAGCCACGGTGAAACTGCCCAAATTCAGCGCCATCGAAGAGATCAGGGAAAATGTGGAGATTGAACATCTGGTGGTTCCGAGTGTGGATAAGATCACCATTGTCAACCGGTTAAAGCCGCGAAAAGAAGACCTCGAAGAGTATCGGCGATTTAAAATCACCGGGGACGGAATCTCTCCCATCACAATACCCGGGACTCCAGGAGGACAGTATCTGGGTACCGGCCTGGAACATCGGGAAGACGGACGGGCCGATTATACTCCGGCAAACCATCTGGCCATGACACGAAAACGTTTCAATAAATTGAAAACGCTTTCCCGGCGATTTGAGAAGAATCCTCCGGAATATTATGGATCGCATGACGCGGAGATCGGTATTATCGGATGGGGGTCCACCGAAGGGGCCATTCGCGAGGCGCGGTATATGGCGGAAGAAAAGGGGATCCTGGTGCGCCACCTTCATCCCAAAGTCATCTCTCCGCTTCCGAACCGGCAAATTCGGCAGTTTCTGCTGGGGTTGAAACAGGTTATGGTGGTCGAAGAAAACTACACCGGACAATTCGCCCATTTTATCAAGGGGAAATTCGGTGTCACACCTCTGGAGGTTCATAAATGTGAAGGGGTTCCCATTTCATCGGGAGAGATCTTCAGGGCGATCGAAAAGGTTGCGAGGATTGTTGATGAAGAGAACATTACAAGATTATAAGAGTCCGATCAAGCCGATCTGGTGTCCCGGCTGCGGCGATTACGGCATACTCAGGGCCTTGCAGCAGGCTCTGCTGGATCTGAATATCGCGCCGGAAAATATTGTGACTGTTTCGGGCATCGGCTGTTCGGGACGTTTTTCTCACTATTTAAACACCTATTCTCTGCACGGAACCCACGGACGGGCCGTGCCTACGGCTCTGGGAGCCAAAGCCGCTCGACCCGATTTAACTGTGCTGGCCATCGGAGGCGACGGAGATGGTATGGGAATCGGCGGAGGCCATATTCCCCACGCCGCACGCAAGAATGTGGATATCACCTATTTGCTCATCGACAACCGGATTTACGGGCTGACCAAAGGCCAAATGTCTCCCACAACCCCTTTCGGGCAAAAGACCAAGACGTCTCCCTACGGAGTCAGTGAGGCGCCAATGAACGCGCTGGCCGTTTTTCTGGCCTATGATATTTCATTTATCGCCAGAACGGCGAGCATGAATATTCCGGAGATGACGCAAATACTCAAAGCCGCCATTTCACACCGGGGCATGTCATTGGTTTACATTTTGTCTCCCTGCATGACTTTCCCGGTTTTAAAATCCAGTGAGATCAAAGAGATGGTGCAACCTCTTCCAAAAGAGCATGACCCGGGTAACAAATTGGGGGCTCTGGAGCTGGCCTATACAGAGCGGCCCTTGTATACGGGTATTTTCTATCAGGTGCAAAAACCCGTACTGGAAACACAGCTCAAGCAGCAGGTTCAGGCGGCTTGCCGGCAACTGGCCGATGGCGAGCCGGTAAGCATCAAACAGCTTCTGAAAAGTTACGTCTGAAACACTCAAGGATCATTGCGAATCAGCTGCAAGCTCCCGGAGCGCTTCCCGCCGGGAGCCGTTTTATTGGGATGTTATCATTCAGCCATTCGCCGGATCGAAGGATGTTTATGAGCTCGGAATTTTATGACCGGGATCTTCCCTGGCTTATTCAAACCTATTTTTCAGATCCGAACCGCGTATGCACGCTGGCACCCGCGCAGGTGTTGATGGAAGAGGGTGATTACAATGACCGGCTGTACCTGGTTCTGTCCGGAAGCCTTTTTGGATACGTTCAGCGTTCAGAAGGGCAGCCTTACGAAATGTTTCGGGCCAAGCCGAATATGTTTGTCGGTGTCTACAGTTTTTTCTCGCGGACCTATTCCAGTTCGGTTACGGTGGTCGCGGAAGAGCCGACGCGGCTGGCTTACATGGAAAAGGATCATGAGCCGGTTGAGAAAGAAAGGCGGGGAGGTCTTTTCGAGCAGTTCATGCCGGTGGTGATCTCCAATCTGGCCTGGCGCCAGCAGCATGAACTTCAGATCGCCTTTGAAAAGGAACGCACTCTGAACAAGCTCATCGAATCCGAAAAGCTGGCTTCTCTGGGACAGATGGCGGCGGGAATCGCTCATGAATTGAACAATGCCATTTCGGTGCTGGTCCGGAACACGGAATGGTTCAGGGGCTACTTTACACGGCTCCTGAAATCGCAAAAAAGCCCCTTTTTCCCCTTCTATCAGTTGGGGCAGACGCAGGGCAGGGTGGTATCGAGCCGGGAGGCCAGACGGTGCGTTCAGAGTCTGAAGAGAAAATGGAATGTTTCCGATGCCGACGCGAAAGATCTGGGAGAGACCGGTATCACGGATGAGATGCTGGCCTCATATCGAGGCGACGTGGCTCAAGATTCCGGTAAAATCCATGAATTCTGGGAACTGGGAGCCACTCTTCGGGACATGACTCTGGCCGGGCAGATGGCTTCTCATGTGGTGGCTTCGGTCAGGGCGCTCGCCGGACAGAAGCCGGTGCGGACCATGCAAAACGTAAACCGGTCCATCGAGGAAGCGCTGGCACTGCTTCACAGCACGCTGCGTTCGGTTCAGGTGACGACCCGGTTTGAAGAGCTGTCGGACATATCGGCGAACAAGGGAGAGCTGGTTCAGATATGGACCAACCTGATTCGCAACAGCGTGGAGAGTCTGCACGGGCAGGCCGATCCTCCTCCAGTGGTGACGATTTCGACCCTTTCAAAGAAAACTTACGTGCTTGTCCAGATCAAGGATAACGGTCCGGGCATTCCAAATGATGTGATGCCGAAGATCATTCAACCGAATTTTACCACCAAAGAAAAGGGCCTGGAATTCGGTTTGGGTTTGGGGCTTACTATAGTCGCCAAAATTGTGAATAATTACGGGGGTGAGATATTCGCGGCGAGCCGGCCTCATGAAACGATTTTTACGGTTAAACTTCCCGTATTGCCGCGGCCGGAACAAGCCGGGCCGGATTCCGGTGTGGAGAGATCAGAACAGTGAGCGGTAATATGCCGGCCGCTCCTGCGCCTCGTTCAGGATAGACATTTTGGATCGTTCCAGAGCCACATACGATTTGCTTCCCCAAATGCGTATGGACCGAAGCGTAGGGCTGTCTATTCCGCATGTAATCAGGCGCGGTCCCATGGTCAGGCAGCACAGAGTCTCAACTGTATGGCCCCGCAGGCGGTTGAATGACCAGTGGTTCGGTCCGGTTTCGAGCACCATCAATGTGCCGTTCTTCGAAGATCGAACCGAACACGATCCGATAAAGAGACGGCCGTTCACATAAGGAGTGATGCACCGTATAGAATCTGTGGTTTTAAATTTTATGGACTGCCATCTCCCGGAGTCCGATTCCATGACCGTCAAGGAGCCTGTCGACTCGTTTGAAAGGCCTGAAGCAAACCAGGCGAGCCGGTTGTCATTGAGACGGCACAGGCAATCCTGGCTGCAGCCTGTAGCATGATATTGAGTCCAGGTCCGCCGGTCCGGGTTCCAGATTCCCACGGTTCCCGATCCTGCCGCGGCTATTCGTCCGTCAGGCAGTGATGCCAAAGACTGAACCGGCGCAAGGCCGGGCTGAATGGTTTCCATCCTTTCTCTCGGGAAATCCCAGAAACAGATTTTGCCGTCGGCATGGCCGGTCGTCAGACAGCTCTGTGCGCAGGTCTGCATGCTGGTGACCGCGGAAGGCGTGTCGAAAACAGTCTTCAGATTGTGAATAAACGACACAGCGGATATGCGGCCGTCTTCATGGAGCGCAAAGACATGGCCGTGTGTGACGGCCAGACCCATCACGGGCGACGGATTCAGGGGCAGCGTCCAAAAAAGGCGGTCATTCAGTCCGGACAATACACCGACATGGCCCTCCATGCTTCCGAACGCGATTTGACCCTGCGTATAAAGAGCGATGGCGGAAATTGGCAGGTCTTCCAGGCCGATACATGAAAGGCAAAAATCGTCGGAGGGAACAGGCGGACAGCGCCTGAATCGGCTTTCTCGGGTCTTTATGGACTGATACAGCCAGGATATGGGCCGATGATTGACAGGCAAAGAACGTACTGAGAAATCGGCTTTGCCCTTCAAGGGCCGTTTGAGGACCTGATGATTCTCGAGAGGGCCGACTCGAATCTGTTTGATCCATCCTCTGACTTTCCGGTTCGCGAATATGGCCTGCATCTCTTCCCGGGTCAGGCGCGAAGGAATGGAATTGTCGAGATGATAAATCAGGAGCCGGTTGTCCCGGTAAAACGGAGTGTCTTCCAGGGGGATTTGCTCGATAAAGGACAGGTTCGTCCTGACCTTTTCAAGAAATCCTTCCCGCTTTTCAAGATTCAGGCGCCGCGTTGACAGGGCGGCCTGAAATTTGACCAGAATATCCAGGCTGCCCATCTCATAGAATCGCTGAATCACCTGATGAAAATAGGCGTCATCTCTCCATCCATCAAGAATGATCAGGCGTTTTTGATGATGACGTTTTATAAATTGCCGAAAAAATTCATCGGCATTTTCGTGGAGATCCAGGTTGTCCATGGAATAAATATCCGGTGTAACGGTTGTTTGAAGCTTTTTCAGGCCGATCAGACGATTGAATATCTGAACATGGGCCGCATTGTCCCTCATCAGGTAGAGGATTTCATGCGGCCGGACAGGACCGAATCCGCTTTCAAGAACATGACAAAAATAGGTTTTTCCGGTACCTGAGTCGCCGGTAACGGCCATGATCGCGGGCTGACGGGTTTGCATGACATAAAACAGGGATTCGGAAAGCTCATAGAGACCCGTTCGACTGGGTTTCAGCGCCAGAACGGGAAGCGCGTTGAAGTGGGGAAGGTACAGGGCATAGAGAAAGTTGGGAAGGCCCAGTTTTTTCATGGCCATGACGGCCTCTTCAAAAACCCGGTTATGCCGATTCTGCATCAGCCTCATCAGATCGATTGGAATGCGGGCATCAAGACCTCCTGATTTTGATTTTTGTGTTCGGCCCAGTTCTCCCAGGGCCCAGGCCCAATAGATCTGATCTTCGGGTTTATCAGGAGGGTCCTGATCAAGCAGCTTTTTCAAACTTTCCGGGATTTTCCATTTGCCCAATGTCCAGCAGAATTCGCTCCACTCAGGTCCAGAGCGCCGGTTTTTCGGGTTTTTCACGGAGAGAGCCGTATCAATGAACTCTCTAAAGTAACGTTTTCCCTTCTCCTGACCCAGGCCGTAGATCAGCTGAAGACGAAGATTTGAATGCGTATCGGAACACTTTCGAAGAAGCCTCAGAAAGGGACGAATCTTCCGTGTATCGGAAAGTGGAGCCAGAATATTGGCTGCCTGATACGGAAGACCTGTTTCGATTCGCGATTGAGTCAGAAGACGGAGAGCCGGTCGAATCAGGGGGCGGATGCCGTCATTTTTTACCGCCGGCTGTGTGATCAATTCCTGAATGAATTCAATCGCATCATCCCGCTGTTTCGGATCATGGAGAAGATGCATCCAGTGATCGATTCGCCCCTGGATCTTTGATTCGGCGGCGAGAAATGTTGATGATTTCAACAGTTCCCGGCCCGGTTCCCATGATTCCATCCATTGATTGATCGAATTGAGAAAAATTCCCTGGGGACTTGCGTTTTTCCGTTTCAGCCAGTCTGCGGCTCGCTGCTGCCATTGTGATGCATGAACATCCCACGATGGAGCCTTCTGGCCGAACAGAACGGTCTGCCGCCGGATTTCAAGCAGGGCGATCAGCATTTCAAAGAAACGGACACTTTCGGGGCGGGACTGATTGCGCGTTTGAATATCAGGGAATGTAAATATAGGCTCCATTCTGTTCAGCAGTGGCGTGATCCAGTCCATGTCTTCGATTCCCGATCTCCACAGCCAGTGAGCTGTTTCATTATTGGCTGCCGCACGCGATGTGAAAACAAGAGTTTTCCAGTTACCCCGGCGTGATAAACAGACAAAATCGTCGAAGGGATAAACCTTCATGATACTTCGCAGAGAGCTTCGTACTTGTTCTGTCCAGTCGGTTTTTATCATGGCGTCAGGGCCAGAAAAGAAAGTTCTTCATGGAGGTTCAGGGGTGCCAGGATTAAAATCCATCCCCTGTCATACGGATCGTTTCGTGCCGGCTGTAAATTGTCTTTCATAATTGAATGGATTTCCAGCAGGCATCCTGACACGGGAGACCACATTCGGTGAATACGGCACTCCTGGTCATAAATTTGCAGACACGTGTTTCCCTGATAGATGGTTTCATTGATCTCCGGGAATTCCAGTCTGGTTACTCCGGGGATGGTCTTTAAAAAAACAGGATGAATGCCTACGCGGACGGCTCCATTGGGCAATACCTGAGCCCAGGCGTGATCAGGAATCAGGTAGTAATTGGAAGGGGCCGATTCGGTGTCTCGGTTGTTTGGGGATTGCTTCAAAGAAAGCCGTTTGTGAACCAGTGCCCTCTTGACGAGGGCGCGGAGTTCTTCAGGTGTAAATGGTTTCGGAATATAATCGAATGCGCCGTTCTTAATGGATTGAACCGCCGTGCGCGTGGAAGGGTAGCCGGTCACCATTATGATCTGAGTGCCTGGTCTTTTCTTTTTCAGGATTGTTAAAATATCCATGCCGCTCATTCCGGGCATCATAATATCGAGAATCATAATGTCAAATGCGTCCTCGAGTGCCAAACGGAGCCCTTCTTCACCGCTTAATGCCGTGCAGACTTCATACGAATTTTCCAAAGCAGCGGCCATACTTTGGCAGACAGAAATTTCGTCGTCGACAATCAATACTCTGGATTGATTCATGTGTCACCCCTTGAAGAAGTGCCGTTGTTCTTCACGGTTAAGGGGATCAGCAGCCCGGTGAAAAAACCGCCCCTTCAGTATCGGTGAGTGAGAGGATAAGGTTATCTTCATCATTTCGGATTCGTATCAATTCCTTTATCGTCTAGAATAGTATACGATTACGGATTAACGAAAGCAAGCAATTTGTATCGGTATTCTGAAGCCGAATCCAAACAGGCGTTTTGGCATCGTCCGGCGGCCAATAAAAATCTAAGGGAAATATTGGAGAATCGAATGATTTTTTAGTGAATTATATCACAAAAAAACTTGACAAAAATTTAAATTTATTGTATATTTTCTCGGATTTATTGTGAACGGTTTAACAAAATACGATAGGGTGTCTGACTGGCGAATCATCGGGGAAAATCCTGAATCATGACACAAACAGGCAAAAGCGCATCCCGTCTGCCCTGTTACCGCCGCGCGCTGATGCGTTTCAAGGAGCTGGGATTCGACAGGGTTTATTCAGAATCGCTCGCTGAATCGGTGGGTGTCACCTCTTCCCAGGTGAGGAAGGATTTTTCCGTATTCGGCATTTCAGGCAATAAAAAGGGCGGCTATCAGATTGAGACCCTGCTCGATCAACTCCGTATTATCCTGAAAAAGGACCAGATCCATCCGGTTATACTGGTTGGGGTGGGCAATATCGGGACGGCCCTGATGAACTACAGGGCTTTTGAAAGGGAGAATATTGAAATCGTCGCCGGATTCGACATCGATCCGTCGAAGATCAATAAAAAGATGAAAATTCCTGTTCTGCCCATCAACGCGATGGATGATTATTTAAAACACCATCAGGTTCGAATAGGCATCATCACGGTGCCGGCGTTGACGGCTCAGCAGGTGTGCAACCGAATGGTTTCTGCAGGCATTAAAGGGATACTGAATTTCGCTCCAATCCGGCTGAAAGTGCCGGATGATACCATGATCGAGAATGTGAGTGTGCTGTTAAAACTGGAAAACATCATTTATTTTGTTGAACCCGTTGTAAACACCGAACCCATTTAACCGGAGCCTTTTCATGAGAGCAGTCAAAATCAAGAAGGAAAATCTGTTTGATTTTCTCGAGGCCATCAAGCCTTTCGGTGACTTATGGGGTCCTGTGAAAAGCGGAGACGGATATGTCCTGGAGAAAGTGACCGATTATTCGAACATCGAGATGTCGGCTCTGAGAACCAGGATTCCGTTCAAGAAACTGCTTTTTCCGCCCAAATTCACCATGTTCAAGTTTGATGAGAAGGGGATTCGTTCTTCCGACGAGGAACTCCCGAGACAGGTGATTTTCGGGCTGCATCCCTGCGATCTTCATGCTTTGCTCATTATGGACAATTTTCACAGTCTTCATTATGTCGATCCCTATTATCGGGAGCGCCGGGAGAGAACGGCCGTAATCGGTCTTTCGTGTTTTCCGGATGACCGCTGTTTCTGCAAGGCCACCAATACACATTACACGGAGAAGGGGTTTGATCTTTTTCTGACCGATCTGGGAGATTTCTACATTCTCTGGATCGGATCGAGTCTGGGTGACGACATGGTTCGCGAATGTCCCGAGCTTGTCGATGAGGAGGTCACTCACGACGACCTGGAAAAGTACATCGCCTGGCGAAAGAAAAGAGAGTCCAATTTTAAACTGAAACTGGATTTCACGGGCATGCCCAGTATCATGGAGCTCAGTTATGACAGTCCTTTGTGGGACGAACTGGGAGAAAAATGCCTCAGCTGCGGCGCCTGCACCATCGTGTGTCCGACATGTCCCTGCTTCAATGTGATCGATGAAGTGGATATCGGCGGCGGCACCGGAGAGCGTACCCGCCGCTGGGATTCCTGCATGTTCAGAGAATACTCCATGGTGGCCGGAGGACATAATTTCCGGGAGGCCCGGTCCGAACGGCTCAAGCTGCGATTCACCCACAAGCTTCAGGCTTTTGTCGGCGCCTTCGGTGAAGCCGCGTGTGTAGGGTGCGGCCGCTGCATCGGAGCCTGTCCCGTGGATATCGACATACAGACCGTGGCGCAGAATCTGAAAGGCGAGGAGGTGAAGGCATGAAAGCGGAAACACAGCTGCAGAATCCTTACGAACCGGAACCCATGCGCCTGATACGACGATACCCTCTGAATGAGGACGTGCATTTTTTCCAGGTTCGCGCGGTGGATATGGAGAAGGCGCTCAGCCTGAATTATCTGCCCGGCCAGTTCATGATGATCTCTATCAACGGGATCGGAGAAGCCCCGTTTTCCATCTCTTCGACCCCCTCGAGGCCGGGTCTTCTGGAATTCGGTATTCGGAAAGTGGGCAATATGACCAACCGGATCTTTCAGCTGAAAGAAAACGGCATTTTCGGCGTGCGCGGGCCTTACGGCAACGGTTTTCCGATCGAGAAAATAAAGGGGAACGATCTGGTGATCATCATGGGCGGTCTGGGCGCGGTTCCGCTTCGATCCCTTCTTTTATACGCGCTCGATAATCGTGATCAGTTTGGAAAGATCTATCTGCTGCACGGCGCCCGCACTCCGGATGAGATGCTTTTCCGGAATGAATTTTTTAATATGATGAAACGGGACGATCTTTTCTGCCATCTCACCGTAGATCAGGACGATACCGGACAGTGGCCCTTTGAGACAGGCGTGGTCACCCGTCTTTTCGGCAAACTGGCCCATATCGATCCGAAGAACACCTATTTCGCCGTGTGCGGTCCTCCGGTCATGTATAAATTTGTGGTGGCGGAAATATTAAAATTGAATGTTCCCAAGCATCAGATTCTGATGACTCTGGAACGGCGCATGAAATGCGGAGTGGGGAAATGCGGTCATTGCATTATCGGCGGGTATATTTATACCTGCCTGGAGGGACCCGTGTTTTCCTATTGGGACGTGCTTCACATGAAGGGACTTATCTAATATGAGGAGTCAACTCGTGAGTCAGGAAAAAAAATCGGTTGGTCTCTACGGTTTTACCGGCTGCAACGGAGACCAGCTTGTGATCATCCATAGCGAGGACCAGCTTCTTCCATTCTTCGATTCCGCGAATATCAAGTCCTTTTCCCTGGCGAAAAGCGACAACGATAATTCCGAGCTCGATCTGGCTTTTGTGGAAGGATCCATATCCAGTCAGGAGCAGGCGGAGCATGTTAAGGCGATTCGGGAGCGGACCCGGTATCTGGTGGCCATCGGCAATTGCGCGTGTTACGGCGGCATACAGGCCATGGAGCTGGGAGCCAAAGGATGGGATCAGCGGTTCAGAAAAGTATACGGCGACGGATTCTTTATCAACCGCACACCGATCGAATCCAAGCCCATCGATGTGTTCGTCAATGTGGATTTCTATCTGCCTGGATGCCCCATCGATGCCCGGCAGTTTTTCTACTGTTTCGCCCATTTTCTGCAGGATGATGAGCCGGTTTTTCCCGATTATCCTGTTTGCGCGGAATGCCGCTGGCGGGAAAACGACTGTCTGCTCCTGAAAGGAGAGCTTTGTCTGGGGCCGCTCACCGCGGCAGGATGCGGAGCCCGATGCCCCAGTCATAATCTGACCTGTCTGGGGTGTTGGGGCCCCATGAAAGAAGCCAATATCGGCGCGGAGTTTAATCTGCTGAAGGAGAAAGACTATTCACTCGAAGAGATCAAGCGTCGGTTCCGCATGCATACCGGCAGCGGAATGATGAAACCCTTGAAGAAATTATTGGGAGCCTTATAATGCGTGAAATCGTGGTTGAACCACTCTCCCGCGTGGAAGGGGAAGGCGGCATTACCGTCCAGCTGGACGGAAAGCGGATCAAGGATGTCCGTTTTGATATATTGGAAGGAACACGGCTTATCGAAACACTGGTGGTCGGAAAAACACCTCAGGAAGATGTGAGTATCGCCTGCCGAATCTGCGCGATCTGCACCCTTTCCCATCGGTATGCCGCGTTGAGGGGGCTGGAAAAGGCCCTGGGCATCGAGATACCTCCCAAGGCGCATCACATGCGCAGCCTCATGCATCTGGGCGAATGCCTGGAGAGCAACTCTCTTCACGTGTTCGTTCTGGCGCTGCCCGACTTTCTGGGTTATCCTTCGGCGATTGCCATGGCCGAGAAATACGGCAATGAGGTGACTCAGGCTCTGGCATTGAAGAAATTCGCCAATCACATCATGGAGGTGACCAGCGGCCGTATGATTCACGGCGAGAATCCGACCATAGGCGGATTCGGCCGGTATCCGGACCGGGAAGTTCTCCTGAACATCAAAAAGCAGGCCAGGGATTTCCTGGAATTCGCCGTGTACGGCACCAATCTTGTGGCCGGGCTGGACATTCCTTCCTTTTTTGAGAAAGAAACCGTATTCATGTGCTGTGAGCCCGGAAATGAGTTCGGCCTCATGGGTGACTCGATTCGCATTTCCACCGGGGAGGTCGTGGACTGTAACGACTATAAAAAACTGACCAATGAGAAATTCTGTCCGCATTCGGCGGCCAAGCACTGTCTTTATAAAGGAAAACCATTTACGGTGGGGGCTCTCGCCCGCGTCAACAATCTTGGTGAGCGCCTGAAGGGCCAGGCCGGAAAACTGTTCAAAAAGCACTGGAATGATCGCTGGCTGAAAAATCCGATCTACAACAACCACGCCCAGGCTGTTGAGATTGTATGGGCTCTCGAGCAGATCCCGGGAGTGGTCGATGATATCCTGAAAATCAAGGAGGATCCCGCTCTGGTCAAACCCGCCCGGACCGAAGGCGAAGGGGTCGGCGCGGTTGAGGCGCCCCGCGGGACTCTGTACCATCATTATCAAATCAAGGATGGTCTGATCGCGGACGCCAACTTTATCATCCCAACGGGTCAGAACCTTGAAGACATTGAGAAATACATGCGGCTGGCTGTTCAGGGGATGATCGACCAGGGCGCCGATGATGACGCGATTCGTCTGCAGCTGGAAATCATCTGCCGTGCCTATGACCCCTGCATCAGCTGTTCGACCCATATGGTAAGGATTGAGCGTGTCTGAAAATGATCTGGAAGGCGCCCTTAACCGGCTGGTTCCCCCGAAAAAATGCCTTGTCATCGGTCTGGGAAACGCCGACCGGGCCGACGACGGTCTGGGACTGATTATATCGGAAAAATTGAAGGCCCGTTTTCCAAGTCGGGCCTTTTCCGAAAGAGAATCTCCTCCCGAGAACATTGTTCTTGACCACCTGAATGATGAGAAAGTGAAAGGGTTTCTTTTTATCGATGCCATGGATTTCGGCGGCAGGCCGGGAACCTTCCGCATTTTTACATGGGATGACGCGTCCCGTTTCGTGCCCTCTCTTTCCACTCATAAGGTGCCCATGACACTGATCATGTCCATTATAAATCAGCATGATAAAGTGCCTCTGCTCCTGGGAGTGCAGCCGGAGTCTGTTGAGCTGATGGGTGAATTGACCGAACCGGTAAAGCACACCCTGGTCCGCCTGGAGTCCATTCTGGAGCGATGGCTCGAACAGAACGAACAAGGCGAGAAGACTTCAAATGAGTCATTGTGATAGACGATCCTTTAATGGGAATGATTTCACATTAAAATCAATTGCAGGAGAAAGCAGCTGCAGTCAAAAATATCTAATAAATGATATTAGAAACACTAACCATCTCCCTGATTTATCATAATTAATAAGAGTTTAAGAATGATCGGTTGTTTATCAAATACTTATATTAATATTATTTTAAAAAATCACTGTACTCAAAAAAGGCAGAGAGTTCACAAAATATAAGCAGATTCGGATTTTTTACTTGACAAATAATATCGCATTCTTTATATTTGTCAAAAGCTGATGGCGCGGCACGAATCCAAAGTCTGTGGGTGGTTATGCATTTCTCAAAAGGGATCATTCATATGGACACTATGCAGCATCATGAAAGCAACACCGTCTTTCAGCTTTTTTCCCATCTTTCTGGCAGGAAAAAGCGTTAATAATATGATCGGAGTCCGAAAAAGCCCCGGCTGATTCGGACTCTTTACTTTCGGGCCTTCAAAAAAAAGCAGATAATTTCTATGGCAGAACGCTACTTTATCGGTAAAGTGCAATGGAGCACTCTTCTCGGTGGCTGGATGGAGAAATACCAGATTTTGGCGCCCCAGAAGCATGAAGGGGGACTTTTTCTGGAGCCCGTCAGCATGGAAAATCTGTCCACGATTGTCTATGATGCAGCGCGGGCCGTGCAGCCCCTGAAAGCCTTTCTGTTTCCGGCGCTGGAAGAGGTGACTGGAGAAAAGGCCGAGCCGGAAAAACCCTGGCTCTTTCTGGGAATCAAGGCGTGCGGCCTTTCGGCTCTGCCCATTCTGGATCAGGCCTATGGCGGTGAATTCGCCGATCCCCATTATCAGAAACGGCGCCAGGAGAGTCTTATCGTCAGTTCGGATTGTTCGCAGCCGTGGGAGACCTGTTTCTGTACACTGATCGGCGGAAAGCCTTATCCCTCAGAAGGTTTCGATCTCAATCTTTCCAAAGTCTGGGATGGTTTTATCGTGGAGGCAGGCAGCGCACGGGGCAAGGCTCTGCTGGAGGGGCATGATGAAGTCCTGAAAGAAGTGGTGAAGGAGGAAGCGGAAGCACTCGACAAGATGCGCAAGGAGACCGTTTCAAAGATCGAAAAGCAGAACAAGGAGTACCGTCTGCCCGCCGATCTTCAAAAATTGATGGCGGGATCCTGGGAATCCGATGTATGGAAGGTTCATTCAGAAACCTGCGTGGAATGCGGTGCCTGCAACCATGCCTGTCCGACCTGCCACTGTTATTTCCTGGATGATGTGACCCGCAAAGAGTTTGTCAAGCTCAGAGGGTGGGACGCCTGTCAATATTCCGGATATGCGGTTACAGCCGGCGGAGGCACACCCAGACCCCATCTGTATGAACGGTTTCGCAATCGGTATTTCTGCAAGATAAAGTATCTCTTTGAAAACTACAACCGTCTCGGCTGCACGGGATGCGGCCGTTGCATCGAAGGATGTCAGGGACGCATCGATATGCGTGCTGCGCTGAACGATCTGACAAAATAAGGGACCAATTTTCCATGGGTCAGCCAAAGAATCCATATCAGCCGGTCAAAGCCGTTATTGAGAATATCATCGACGAAACTCCCGGGATCAAGACGTTTGTAATTAAACCTGAAGAGGCATTCGGTTTTCATTGCGGCCAGTTTGCCGAATTGACGGTGCCGGGGGTGGGGGAAGGGCCTTTTGCCATGTCGTCGCCCTGCCATAAACCCGAGATGCTGGAATTTACCATTCAAAATGTCGGTTACATGACCCAGCGGCTGCACAAGATGAAAAAGGGAGATGTGGTGGGTGTTCGCGGTCCTTACGGCAACGGGTTCCCTCTGGAGAAGTATTACGGCAAGGAGGTGGTGCTGCTTATCGGAGGAGTGGGTTTTCCCCCTGCCCGTGCCTTGCTTTACAGCCTGCTTCATGAAAAGGATAAATTCAAGCGCCTTCTGATGTGTTACGGAGCCAGGACACCCCAGGATGTTGTGTACAAATATCAAATCGAAGATTTTCGCAAACAAATCGAACTCCATATGACGGTAGACAAGGCCGACGAGAGCTGGAAAGAGACGGAAGGCGTTGTCACTGTTCTGCTGGACAAAGTCAATTTTGATTTGAAAAATGCCGTGTCTGTGGTTATCGGTCCGCCGATCATGATGAAATTCGGGACTCTGAAACTCCTGGAAAAGGGTTTCAAACCCAGGGACATCTTTCTTTCCATGGAAAGAAAGATGTACTGCGGCATCGGACAGTGCCGCCATTGCATGATCGATCATCTATTCATCTGCAAGGACGGCCCTGTGTTCACTTATCAAGAGCTCAAGGACTTTCCTGACATTTGGGAATGAGTATGGCAAAACGGCTATTCATCGATCTGGAAAAATGCCGCGAATGCGGCGAGTGTGAGGTTTCATGCAGTTATTTTTATCATCCCTTCAATGACGGGGTGATGTATCTGCGGGAACTGGCTGAATTCGCCACGACATGCCGTCACTGCGACGAAGCGCCTTGCGTCAAGAGCTGTCCCACGGACGCGCTGGAGAAGCTGGAAGACGGCATTCTGAAGCGGTATAACCTTCGCTGTGTTTCCTGTAAAAGCTGCAGCTATGCCTGCCCCTTCGGCACGATTTTGCCGGAACTTTTGCCTTATGCCGTGTCACGGTGTGATTTTTGTATTGGAAGGTTGAAAGAGGGTGAATCGCCTGTTTGTGTCGGAGGCTGTACTGAGGGCGCCGTCATGTACGGAGAATTCGAGCCGGATCAAAAAGAACATCGATTTTTGGTCGGAGAACATCTGGTCGTTCATTCAATTCCGTGGAAAAAGGAAGAATACGTATAGTATGAATGCTTATCTCGCTTACCTCGTGTTTCCGGGTTTCCTGTTTACGGCCGCTGCGGGCATGCTGGCCAGCTGGATCGACCGGAAATTGACGGCCCGGGTTCAGTGGCGCGTCGGGCCGCCGCTGCTGCAGCCTCTGTACGATTTCGTCAAGCTGCTGGGAAAAGAGACAATCGTTCCCAAAGGAAGCTCAAAGATCACTTTTCTGCTGGCTCCGGTTTTGGGACTGGTCGGAGTAACCTTTGTGTCCACCATGGTCTGGTCGGCCATGCTGTGGCCCGAAGGCGGATTTACGGGAGATCTGATTGTGGTTCTCTATTTCCTGATGGTTCCTTCACTGGCGGTTATTCTGGGGGCGTTCGCGTCCAAAAACCGGCTGGCTTCTCTGGGAGCGAGCCGGGAGATGAAGCTTATGCTGGCCGATGAACTTCCTTTTCTGCTGGCGGTTCTGGTAGTCATCATTCAATCGGGCGGCTCCCTGAAGCTCGGCCAGCTGATGACGTATCAGCAGAGCTACGGGATGATTCTCGGATCCGTTTCCGGGGTTCTGGCTGTTGTCGTGGCTGTTTTGACCATGCAGGCCAAGCTGACACTGGTTCCCTTTGACATTCCGGAAGCGGAGACAGAAATTATGGGCGGTGTTTTTGTGGAGTATTCAGGGCCTCCGCTGGCTGTTTTCAAGCTGACTCGAATGATGATGCTCATTACCATGCCTGCGGTTCTGACGCTGCTGTTTCTTGGAGGCGTGAAATTCGAAGGGTGGCATATTCTGTGGTCCCTGCTCAAGTTTTTCGTTCTGCTGCTTCTCATTACACTGATTCGCAACACCAGTCCGCGTGTTCGAATTGATCAGGCGGTACGATTCTTCTGGGGGCCGGTTACTGTTATCGGTATTGTAGCCGTTGTTTTGGCACTATTGGGGTTTTAATCTCATGGGAATTAAACTGAAAGCATTGACTCGCTCACCGTGGGTTTATCATCTGTCTACGGGGAGCTGCAATAATTGCGACATCGAAATACTGGACTGTCTGACTCCGCGTTACGATCTGGAACGGTTCGGCATCGTTCTGGTAGGCAGTCCCAGGCATGCCGATGCTCTGCTTGTGACAGGAAACATGACGGCCAAGAACATACCCCGTGTCAAGAAAGTCTACGAGCAGATGCCGAAACCGGGAGTCGTCATCGCCGTGGGCACCTGCGCGCTGGGGCACGGCGTTTTCAACGGAAGTTATGTGATGCCCCACACCGTGGATGAGATTCTTCCTGTGGACATCTACATTCCCGGATGTCCCATGAAACCGGAGGCTTTTATCGCCGGAGTGGCGAAGCTGCTGGCCGTACTGAGGCAGAAAGCCTAAAAAATAGAAGAGGATTGAATGACCTGGGCAGAAATCGCGAAGCGCATCAAAAAGGAACGCGGCGACCAGATTCTGAAATGGTTTGAACACAATCCGAAGAGAATCTATGCGGATATCGATCCGGAAAATCTGCTGGATTTTGCGCGGTATCTTTTCAAGGATCTGAATGCCCGTTTTATTATTGCATCGGCTCTGGACACGCCCCGGGGGGGAGTGGAAATCATCTATCACTTCGATTTCCTTCAGCTTCCCCAGGTATTTTCCATACGCGTTTTTGTCAGGAAGCCGGAACTGGAAGTCGAATCCATTTCACCTGTAATCAAGGGCGCGGAATGGATCGAAAGGGAGATCGCCGAATTGCTGGGTATTACTTTCAGAAACCATCCGAATCCGATTCATCTCATCCTGCCCAATGACTGGCCTGAGGGGAACTATCCCCTGAGGAGGGATCAATGAGCGAAATCATTCCCATTGGCCCTTATCATCCATTGCAGGAAGAGCCTGAATTTTTCAGACTGCACGTCGAAGGTGAAATCGTCAAGAAGCTGGAAATCGAGATCGGCTATAACCATCGCGGCATCGAAAAGCTGGCGGAATCCAAATCATGGGATCAGGTTGTCTTTCTGGTGGAAAGAATCTGCGGAATCTGTTCAACGAGCCATCCGGCTGCTTCCATCTGCGCCATGGAGGATCTGGGAGGGATCGAGGCTCCGGAGAGGGCTCAGTATATACGCACCGTCATCTGTGAACTGGAACGGGTTCATTCCCATATGCTCTGGCTGGGTCTGGCCGGTCATTTCATCGGATACAACACGGTCTGGATGTGGGTCTGGAAATACCGTGAAATCGTGTGCGACCTGCTGGACAAGATCACGGGAAACCGCCAAAGTTACGCCATGTTCAAATGCGGCGGCGTCCGAAGGGATATTCTGGATGAGGATATGCTCTGGATACGCCAATCTTTGAACAAACTCAAGCCGGCTCTCGATCTGTTCAAGGGCGCGGTCATGGATGATCCGGTGATTCACGCGAGGACCAAGGGCGTCGGTGTTCTGACCAGGCAGCAGGCCATCGATTATTGCGTGGTCGGACCCACGGCCAGACCGTCCGGAGTGGCCATCGATGTGCGAAAAGACAATCCCTATTTCGCGTATGACTGGATCGATTGGGATATTGTCGTCTTGGAAGAAGGCGATGTGTTTTCCAAGACGGCTGTCCGAATTCTGGAAATGTATGAATCCATCAAGATCATCGAGCAGTGTCTTGACAAGATGAAGCCCGGCGTTATCGATCTGCATGTCAAGGAGCTGCCCGCCGGAGAAGGCGTCGGCCGCGCGGAGGCGCCGAGGGGAGAGGTCTTCCACTACTGCATGAGCGACGGGTCCAATTTCCCCATGCGGTACAAGGTCCGGGCGCCCAGCTATACCAATATCTTTTCCAATGAAGCCGCCTGTGTGGGTCAGACTGTGGCCGATGCGGCTCTGGTGCTGGCCGCGGTGGATCCCTGTTATTGCTGCACGGAACGTTCCATCACCGTGAGAAACGATCGCGGAGAGGAAAATATTTTGACCGGCGGTGATCTCATCCGGCTTTCTCATGAGAGAACCAAACAAATCAGAAAAGAATTGGGTGTATAATGAATCCGCTTCTTTATCCAATCGTCATTCCATTCATAGCCGGCCTGCTTCTTTATGTGATACCCAGAAGGGTGAAGGGAATTCACGAGGCAGCAGCCCTGCTGGTGAGCGCGGGTACCTTTGGACTGACTGTGTGGCTGTTTTTGCAGAAACCCATGGAATGGACGACACAGAACAGCCTCATTCTTCGGCTGGATGATCTGAGCGCGTTCATTCTGCTGGCTGCGGGGCTCTTCGGATTTCTGATTGCCCTGTATTCAGTGATCTATATGAAGGATCGGAATCAGCGTTCCATGTATTATGGATCCCTGCTGCTGACTCTGGGAGCCACATGCGGCGCGCTGATGTCCAATCATTTGATCCTGCTGCTGATCTTCTGGGGATTTCTGGGCATCACACTCTATCTGCTAATTCAAAGCGGCGGTGACGGGGCCGCACCCGCGGCAAAGAAGAGCCTTATCATCGTCGGCGGAAGCGACGCGCTCCTGCTTCTGGGAATTGTTTTCATCTATTCCCTGACAGGAACGTTCGAAATGGATAAAATACTGCTTTCCTTCAATAACGGACTGGTGACCTGGGTTTTTGTTCTTCTGGCCTTAAGTGCTTTCGCGAAAGCCGGCTCTTTACCGCTTCATACATGGATCCCTGATATGGCAATGCACACCCCGATACCCGCCACGGCACTCATGCCCGCGGCATTGGATAAACTGCTGGGGATCTACCTGTTGGGCCGTATGGTTCTGAATCTTTTTCAGATGACCGGTGCAATGAATCTTTTTCTGATGATCGTGGGCGCTGTTACAATAATCACCGCCGTCATGATGGCTCTTGTTCAGCATGATCTCAGAAAGCTGCTGGCTTATCACGCGGTTTCACAGGTCGGATATATGGTGCTGGGTATCGGAACAGGAACAGTAATAGGCATTGCAGGCGGTCTTTTCCATATGTTGAACAATACGCTGTATAAGACCTGTCTTTTCCTGACCGGAGGATCCGTCAAATATCGGACCGGCAGCACGGATCTGGATGAGTTGGGTGGACTGGCCCGGTTCATGCCGATGACCTTTTTATCCTTCATATTTGCCGCTCTGGCGATTTCGGGTATTCCGCCTCTCAATGGTTTCGTATCCAAGTGGATGGTCTATCAGGGCTTGGTGGAATTGGGACGGGAAGGCGATAAACTGTGGGTAGTCTGGCTCCTTGCGGCGATGTTCGGCAGCGGCCTGACACTGGCCAGCTTCATGAAATTGACCCATACCGTGTTTCTGGGTGACAGTGCGAAAAGGGCGGGCAGAAAGATCAAAGAAGTCGGATTTATTATGTGGCTTCCCACGGTTATCCTGGCGGTTCTCTGTGTTCTTTTCGGCGTATTCGCCATTCAGGTTCCGCTGAAACACTTTATCATTCCCGCCATGGGCTCGGATATCGAATATATAGGATCCTGGTCGCCGGGTCTGGCCACAGTGATGATTCTCATCGGAATCGGCATCGGTTTTCTGATTTATCTGGCAGGAAATCTCAAAGGCATTCGTGAAGCCGACAGTTTCATCGGCGGCGAAGAACTGGACAGTGAGACGCGGGTGACCGGGACGGGATTTTACAACACTATTCGTGAGATGGGAATGTTCTCCAGAATTTACCGGTGGGCGGAAGATAAATGGTTCGATGTTTACGATCTGGGTAATCATCTGTTTTCCGGGATCGGAGGCGTGCTTAGCAAGGCGCACACCGGTGTTCTCAATCTTTATGTTTTCTGGTTTGTTTTTGGACTCATTGTTTTACTTATCGTACTGATGGGAGGCAGTCTATGATGACCACTCTCATCCTCCTGACCGTTCTCATGATACTTGGCGCCATTGTGGCCCTGGAGAGCAGGGACTTGCTTTCCGGAATCATCTCTCTTGGAATCATCGGATTCGCTCTGACCATCATTTTTCTGGTTTTGCAGGCCCCGGACCTGGCTATCGTTCAGATTATCATCGAGACGCTTACCCTGGTCATTCTGATCGCCGCGGTGCTTAAAACCACACGGAAAGAGGTGAATGATCCCGTCAACAAACGGAAAGTTCTGTTGTGGAGTGCAGGATTGATCGGTGTCGCCGTGTTTCTGCTGGCGGCCTGGCGGGCTCTTCATCATATGCCCGAATTCGGTCATCTCACTCTCCGTATGGCGCAGGCGTATGTTGATCAGGGCGCGAATCTCACGGGAGCCGGAAATCTGGTGGCAGCGGTGATTCTTGACTTCAGAGGATATGATACTCTGGGTGAGGCGACTGTCCTGTTTACGTCCGTGGCCGGTGTGGTATCGGTTCTGCGAAAGGTGGGGAGGAAACACGCATGAAGGGCATGACACTGATTGTCAAGGAGATCACCCGGCTGATGGTTCCGTCCATCATATTATTGGGTGTCTACGTCGTTCTGCACGGCCACCTGACTCCGGGGGGAGGATTCGCAGGAGGTGTTTTGATCGCGGGTTCTTTCGCTTTGATGGTTTTGGCTTATGGATCCGAAGAAACAAAACGCGAAATCAAGATGTGGCATGCCACGTTTGGCGAAAGCATGGGCATATTCCTGTTCTGGTTTTTAGCTCTGATGGGTGTCATTCAGGGAACCCATTTTTTCACCAACATTCTGGCCAAGGGTCGGACAGGCGACTTGTTCAGCGCGGGAATCATTCCGCTGTGTAATATCGCCATCGGTATCGAGGTGGCGGCGGCTCTTTTCGCCATCTTCTTTACCATGGCTGTTATGAGGTTGGGAGAGAAGTTATGATCCTATTCATTCTGGCAATTCTCCTTTTTCTGATCGGCCTGTACGGCGTGCTGGTGAAGCGAAACCTGATTAAAATGATTATCGGGTTGATGATCATGGAATATGCTGTGAATCTTATTTTCACTCTTGTGGGTTACCGTTCGGGAGGAACCGCTCCAATCGTCACCGATTCGATCAGCAGCGTGCTCTATGTCGATCCCCTGCCCCAGGCCCTGGTTCTCACCGCGATCGTCATTGGTTTGGGGACCACGGCGCTGGCCGTATCATTTGCTGTTCGGATTTTCGAAAAATACGACACTTTCGATGTACGAAAAATCAGGAAGTTACGCGGATGAACTTCATACCTTTATTTGTGATTGTACCGCTGGGTGCCGCATTTCTAATGCCCGTTGTTTCCAGACTTTGGAAAGGCATGTCTGATGTGTTGGGAAACCTGGCCGCCTTGTTTTTGATGGTTTGGTCTTTCGCGGCGCTGCAGATGGGTCATGAGACCACGGTTTTCTATGCAGGTGGATGGGAACCTGTCGCATCCATTCCTATTGGAATAGCCATGGTCATGGACGGGCTCACGGTTTTCATGCTGATCATCATCAATGTGATCGGATTCGCGGTTACCCTGTACTCCGTCAACTACATGAACCATTATACGGACAAGGCTAAATACTATACTTTGTTTCTGCTTATGATGGCCGGACTCAACGGCGTCGTTTTGGCCGGTGACTTGTTCAACCTGTTTGTGTTTCTTGAAATATCGGCGATCGCTTCCTATTCGCTTGTGGCCTTCGGCATCGGATCTGAAGAACTGGAGGCTTCCTTTAAATATCAAATACTCGGTGGAACCGCCTCGACTCTGATTTTAATGGGGATCGCTTTTTTCTATCATATGACGGGGACACTCAATCTGGCCGATGCTTCCACCGTAATCCAGCAACTGGGCACTCATCCGGGAATTATTTTCGTATCCATCCTTTTTCTGGTTGGCTTCAGCCTGAAGGCGGCGCTGATACCGTTTCATGCCTGGCTTCCGGATGCTCATCCTTCCGCCCCGGCTCCCATTTCGGCCATGCTTTCGGGAGTGGTGATCAAGGTCCTCGGTGTTTATGCCCTGATAAGAATCTTTTTCAATGTCTTCGGCATTACAGCGATGCCTTCTGTATTGACGATTTTCATCGTTTTGGGATCGGTTTCCATGGTGGCCGGAGCGTTTCTGGCGATCTCTCAAAGTGATTTCAAGAGAATGCTGGCCTATTCATCCATCAGCCAGATAGGGTATGTGCTGTTTGCTTTGGGCCTCGGGACACCACTGGGAATTCTTGGTGCCATGTTTCATCTGATCAACCATGCTGCGTTCAAATCGCTGCTATTTTTAAATTCAGGGGCGGTTGTATACCGAACAAATACTCGGGATCTGGACCAGCTGGGTGGAATTTCACAAAAAATGCCGGTCACCGGTATCACCTCGCTTCTGGGTTCACTCTCAATCAGCGGATTGCCCCCTTTTGGAGGGTTCTGGAGCAAGCTGATCATTATCATGGCAGCCGTTGAATCCGGTCATTTTGCGCTGGCCGGCGTGGCTGTTTTTACGAGTATTGTTACTCTGGCCTATTACATGAAACTTCAGAAAGAGGCCTTTTACGGAGCATTGAAAGCCTCTTTTGGAAAACTGAAAGAAGCTCCTTTTCTGATGAGTCTGTCCGTGATTCTGCTGGCGATTGTGGTAACCGGAATGGGTCTTTTATTGATTCCCGAATTCAAATCAGTCATTCTGGACCCCGCCGTGAAGATCATCAGCGGAGGATTGAACTATTCAAAACTGGTTCTGGGAGGATGAGGTGAAAAAGGCAATTTTGATTCTTTTCATTTTTACTTTATGGCTCCTGCTTACCTGGAATGCGAGCTGGCAGAGCCTTGTTGCCGGCGGGGTGACTGCCCTGATGGTGGGCCTGATTTTCGGAAATCTGGCGGTAACAGCTCCCATGAAAGTGATACAGCCGCAGAGATGGTTCTGGCTTCTGCTCTATATCCCGATATTCATATGGGAGATGGCCAAGGCCAACTTCGATGTGGCTTACCGGGTTTTGCATCCGAAAATGCCTATACACCCGGGTATCGTCAAAGTCAAAACACGGCTTAAATCACCTCTGGGTATCGCTTTTCTGGCCAATTCCATTACGTTAACACCGGGTACGTTTACGATTGATTTAAAAGATGAATATCTGTATATACACTGCATCAATGTAAGGCATCAAAAACTGGATGAAGCGACAAAGGATATTGTATCCCGGTTCGAAAAACTGTTGATTAAAATATTTGATTGAGAGCGCCATGAACATTTATTTCATCATACTGGTTGCCTGCTGTTTCGCGTGCCTGATCAGGGCCTGGATTGGAAAGTCGATTCCTGACCGGATGGTCGCGATCGATATTATGGGTACGCTGGCTGTCGGGATGACGGCTCTCCTGGCCGTTATCACGGAAAGAAATTTTCTGATCGATGTTGCCCTTGCCTGGATTTTCCTCAGCTTCATTGGAACCCTCGCATTGGCAAAGTATCTGGTACACAAAACGTTGGATGAGTGAAAAATGGCATGGAATGAATGGATCGGGTTCATTATCATCGGGTTCGGAGTTGCTTTTGACGCGCTGGGCTGTCTGGGGCTGCTTCGTTTTCCCGATATTTACAATCGTCTGCAGGGAGCGACCAAGTGCGTGACATTCGGGACCTGCGGCATTCTTTTTGGAATTTTTGTTATGAACGGATTCACCGGATTCGGAATCAAGGCGCTGGTGGCCATTCCCTTCGTCCTGTTGACATCTCCGGTGGGGGCGCACGCTCTGGCACGCGGAGCTCATATTTTCGGTGTGCCGCTCTGGGAAAAGAGCGTGGTTGATCACTACAAACAAGACAGGAAGGATAAACCGAGACTGTAAACGGGTCGACAATGAAATATCCAAAACTGAGAGAATTAGGCGAAGCCGTCAAATCACTTTTTTCGAAGCCGTATACAACCAAATTCCCCAAAGTGGCGCATGAGGGATTCGACGGATTCCGGGGGAAACCCGAATTTTTTGATGAATACTGTGTGGGATGCGGAGCCTGTACCCAGGTATGTCCGGCCGGCGCGATCGCCGTGATCGATCCTGAAATTATACGGAAAGACAATAAAAGCGCTCCCAAAAGAAAATTGGAACTGCGCTATGATATGTGCAATTTTTGCGGCAACTGCGAGGCGCATTGCATCACCGAGAAGGGCGTTCAGCTCACAAAAAAATACGATCTTGCCTTGATGGACAGGAAACTGGCTGTTGAAACGATAGAGAAAGAACTGGTTGTTTGTGAGATGTGCGGAGGCACCGTAACCACCATTGATCATCTGCGCTGGCTGGTTAAAAAGCTTGGAACACTGGCGTACGGAAACCCGACACTGCTGCTCGTATCGCAGAGGGAATTGATTCCGGTTCAATCCGGAAGAAAGGGCGAAGAACTTCGCAGGCCGGATATATTGAAAGTCATGTGCCCCAAATGCAGGCATAAAGTGATGGTCAAAGATATTTGGGGATGATGTAACGTTCAATTTGTCTGTTTTATCCTAATCACCCGGAACTCAGGGCTGTCCGTTTAACATGAGGACAGCCTTTTTATTTTTATTGGATGACGTTAAAGACACTTATAAGAGTTGTCATCCCCGGGAAACCGGGGATCCAGGTTTGTATAAATAATTCATGCAATATTTTGGACCGATCATACCGAACTTCGTATTATCTCCTATTATCATCATTAAAAGCATCCGGAATAATGGAATCAAATCGATTTGTCCGGGATGACGCATCGACCGGCAATTAATGAAAAAACAAAGAATCCTGACAAGCCGCTTCAATCCGTGAGGAGATAAAAAAATGACTTGACTTTTAAAAATATATCAATATATTAGTATACGTACACTGACAGTTTGGTGTTAATAATAGTATACGTAGAGGTGGTCCTGTGAAGAAAAAACTGTTGATGTTAAACGAGTTACTCGAAAAGATCGACCTTTCAGAAGAGGATCTTGACAAGTGGCTGGAGCTCAATCTCATTGTGCCGGCTGGATACACCGATGATGAGGTTCCGGTTTACTATGCTGAAACAATTGAAAAGGTTAAAAAAATTCAAAAGCTCATCGAACTGGGCTATGCACCGGAAGACGTGCAGAAGATTGAGAAAAAAGTCGGAATGCCCGGAGAGGGGATGGATTCCTCAGAAAAAAAGAAGAAGGGTCAGTATCTGACCGTCGGGAATCTCGCTGAACGCGTCGGAGTCAGTACAAGAACCATTAAACACTGGGAGGATAAAGGCATAATCGAGCCCGACACTCGAAGTGAAGGCGGATTCCGGCTCTATTCCGAAACCTATGTGTACCTGTGCCAATTAATCAAGGATTTGCAGCTTTTTGGATACTCCCTGGAAGAGATCAAGACTGTATCGGATTATTTCAGGGATTTTAAATCGCTTCAGGAAAATTTCGATCATGTCCCGGATACGGAGATAGAACATAAAATCCAGGCCATGTTCAGAGAGATCGATTATCTGAACAAGAAAATGGTTTCATTCAAAGATGGAATTCAGCGGTGGGAGGATCTGCTGAAGAAGAAACGCAAAGAATTACTCTCTCTTCAGAACCGGAATGAAAAGAGAAGAAAAGAAGAAACAGTAAAAACAGTAAAAACATCCAAAAAGAAAAACCAGTAAAAAGTATAAGAGAGGTAATAAGGTGTCCAGATTCGTCTATACCGATTTGAATGAGGAAATCAGAAGACAGATCGTATCCGGTTTTGGATCGATTCAAACCTCGGGGGGTGTGGTTCATATTCAAAACATACCGTTTGAATCGACCTGGGAATCACCGGTTGATTCGGCAATGCCGGAAGATTCGATAATTCATGCCCTGGTAAGGCATCTGAAGAAATCCTATGAGAATACCGGGAATTTCATCACTCAAAGCATAGAGGGGAAAGACGCTCTTTACAGAGAAAATCGTTTATTTGACTATACTGTCTGGAGCCCTGGAAAAAAACGATCCGATGACATGATTTTCCTGTTTCATGGATTGAATGAAAAATATTGGGAAAAGTATTGGACCTGGGCCCATTCCCTGGTATTGGGAACCGGGAAAACGGTAATTCTTTTTCCCATGGCGTTTCACATGAACCGGGCTCCGGTGTTGTGGAAAGATCCGCGTTCCATGCAGATTCTGAGCCGGGAAAGAAAGGAACTTTTCCCGGATGCCGAAGAGGTATCCTTCGCCAATGTGGCCCTGAGTTACCGGCTTCAGCTCATGCCGCAAAGATTTGTTTCTTCCGGTCTGCAGACGTATTGTGATCTGAGAAGTCTGATTCAATCCGTCAAACTTAAGAAACATCCGATTCTGTCCTCGGGAGGCAGAATGGATTTTTTCGGATACTCGATCGGGGCTTTTCTGGCGGAGATGCTGTTTCTCAATAATCCGGAACACTGGTTCGATGATTCCAGAATGTTTCTATTATGCGGCGGATCCACACTCGATCATTGCGATCCGAGCAGTCAGTGGATACTTGACAGCGAAGCGTCACGGTCAATACATCAGTTTCTATCGGCTGTTACCCAAAGTGAGAAAGAAGGCACATGGCATTCCGGCGGCTGTGCGCCGAATAAGGAGGAGATTCGTCTGTTCAAATCGTTTTTACGGAAGGACAAGGATGAATTGTATCGCGTGAGCAAATGGAAAGACAGGGCGCGAAACATCCGGTTATTCGGGTTTTCAGAAGACCGGGTCTTTCCGGAAGAAGGACTGAGAAAAACCTTCGTTTCCGGGGATTCGAATGTGTCGGTTAAAATGGAACTCTACCGGGATGAATTTCTTTTCAGACATGAAAATCTTTTTCCTTCCCAAAATAAAACAAGGAATGCGGCAAACAGACGTTTTAATGCCGTGTTTGAATCGGCGATCAGCCATTTCGGCACGGAACCGGCTTGTTGAGGAGGCCCACATGAAGCGCATCGTATTTATAGAACCCAAAGCACCCAATCTGCATATTTTTTCAAGATTCACTTTGCCCCGGCTGGGCAGTTATATTCTGGGCACTCTAATGAGAGAGAGGGGTTGGGATGTTGAAGTGATTGTGGAAGAACGGGACCGGCTCCAGTTCGACAAGCTCGAATCCGCCGATATAGTCGGAGTTTCGACAATCACACCAACCGCGCCCAGAGCCTATGCCATCGCGGACCGTATTCGTGAAACAGGCATCCCCGTGATTATGGGTGGACCGCATGTCACCTATCTGACCGACGAAGCCATGGAGCATGCGGATTTTGTCATTCGGGGTGAGGGAGAAAAGGCCTTGATGGCCTTTATTGACGCCTGGGAAGGTGAACGAGACTACACCAGGGTTCCGAATCTGGTTTACAGGGAAAACGGAAATGTGGTTAAAAACAGTCTGACGGACTTTATTCAGGATCTGGATTCCATTCCCTATCCGGATTTTTCACTTTTAAAGGGAAGCATTCTGGATATAGCCGGGCAGAGAATCATTCCGGTGCAGACTTCACGAGGATGTCCGTTCGACTGCTCGTTCTGTTCCGTGACCGGCATGTTCGGAAGGAAGTACCGGTTCCGCTCGACTGAAAACATCATCAGGGAGCTGAGACAGTACAACCAAAGAAGAAACAATATCTTTTTTTATGACGATAATTTTACGGCCAACAGAAAGAGAGCCAGAGAACTCTTGTATGCCATGATTGATGAGAAATTTAAATTTAAATGGTCCACTCAGGTCCGGGTCGATATCGCCCGGGACACCGAACTGGTGCGTTTAATGAAAAAGGCCGGCTGTCATACATTGTATATCGGTTTTGAATCCGTGAATCCGGAAAGCCTGAAATCGATGAAGAAAGAACAGACCATCGAAGAAATCAGAAACGCGATCGAGATACTGAGAAAACACCGAATTCATATACACGGGATGTTCGTCTATGGATTCGATGAGGATGACTGGAAAACCGTCAAGGAGACCGTTCGGTTTGCCAAAAGGGCCAAGCTCTCCTCGACCCAGTTTCTGATTCTCACGCCGCTTCCAGGCTCCCAATTCTATGAGAAAATGAACCGGGAAAACAGGATTCAATTCCGCGACTGGAATCTGTACGATGCTCATCATGTGGTCTTCCGGCCGGCCCGGTTTTCATTCCCGGAATTGCAGAAGGCCCAGATTTTCAGCCATCAGAAATTTTACTCATTCTATGAATCGCTGAAAAAATTCGTCGAGGGAAGGTGGCTTGATCTGGGATTGGCGCATTACGCGCGTGGTTTGAACCGGTCATGGAAAAAGCAGAATAAAACGTATTTAAAGGTGCTTGATTTACTTCGGCCAAAAAAGAAGGAGAGTATTTCAATTCAATACACGGAGAATGTCATCCTGGAGTAGAAACACATCGATATCGCCATTCTTTGCGTTCGACCGGACGGCCTGGTAGAAACGGTTTTCCTGCAGGCCGTCTTTTATCAGGGTAAGATGATACGGGAAAACCCGGTGTTCAGTTTCTCCCACGATTCAAACGGAGAAGTATGGATTCCTATTCTGATTCTCAGTATCGAACAGCCATGCCGTATGTAATAGTCGACCAGTGGACGGGTTCGTTCGTTATAGATCGCCAGTTTCTTTCGTATGGACGGCAAAGAATCATCCGTTCTTTCGGACCGATCTCCGCCGGTGTTCATCCGGATCCTTTTTCGAAGTGCACGGGTGGAACATTGGAGAACCGCCACGGTGCGAATATGAACCAGAGATTGAACGGAACGGGCCTGTTCAAGGTGACGCGGGAGCCCGTTCATCAGAATTAAATCGTCCGGCTGAATAGAGCGTGAACGATAAAATGAGAGAAAGAGACGCTCGGCGATTGGGAAGTGATCCGGTTCGAGAAGCAGATTCCGTTTTAAAAGGTTTCGAATGAATTTCTTTTCCTTTGGATGGAGCAGGTCTGAAGAGGGATGAATTGATCGGCGAAGCATGGATCCGAAATCGAAATGATGACAGGCGCGGCCCGCAAGACCGTTCCGTTCAGACCGGGCGCCGAGCGGCGTCTTGCCTGAGCCGGTCGGGCCGAGCAAGAGGGCTGCCAGCGGATGGGGGAGAACGGCTGTCACGGATTTTCTCCGGATTTGAGGCTTCAGGGTTCCTGACGCAGTCTCTTTCGTATATACCGGCAGTAAAGCGCGGCCGCCGGATTATGTCCCAGCATTCGGTCTTTGACAATGAAGGTGGTCACCGGTGCCTTCGAGTATCGGGTGAACTGGATATCGTGGCCGATGCAGAGGCCGCAAATGATATTGAGATCCGTATGGGCCCGATTGAGAAGAAGAGCCTGACCGATTGGATTGCACATGGTTTCATAAGCCGCCGGATCGATCTTTTCCAGAGCGAGAATCTCTTTGGATACGGCCCCCGTCTTGCAGCAGACGCTGAATACTTCGAATTCTGATTCCAGAAAACCACTCAGCAAGGCGGCTTCCTCGGAGAGACCGATACAAAAGGCTATGCCCAGCCGTCGATAGTTCATATCATGAGCGAATTGTATCAGTTCTTCCAGCCGGTTCTTTTGTCCATAGAATCTCGATTCAATACTTGAGGCAATCCGGGCCAGATCAGCGATTTCTTGATTGTAGTGTTTCAGGCTTTCCGGACCGATTCGAAAACAGTCCTTGTCATTCCGGCATTGCCTGTCCTGACACGCATCGCAGCGCATGATTACTTCCGTTTTTTTATGAGGACAGAGTGGAAACCAGACGCCGCGCGGCTTCGATAAAGGCGGCTGAGGCCGGATTTTCCGGATCGGAAAGCACGATAGGAATTCCCTCATCGCCTCCCGAGCGGACTGCCAGATCCATGGGAATGCTGCCGAGAAAAATGGCATCCATGTGCCGGGCCATGGATTTGCCGCCGCCGCGGCCGAAGACATCGATGGTTTTCCCGCAGTGAGGGCATATCAGGCCGGACATGTTCTCAACAACTCCGATGAATGGGATCTCAAGTTTCTTGGCCATATTAACCGCGCGACGACAGTCGATCAGTGAAATTTCCTGGGGAGTCGTGACGACAATCGCTGCCTGGGGCTGCATCTTTTGTGCCGTAGTCAGCACTTCGTCGCCCGTTCCCGGGGGCAAATCAGCCAGCAGGAAATCCAGTTCACCCCAGACCACATCCGCTAAAAATTGAGTGATGGCACTTGAGCGCAAAGGACCTCGCCAGATTACCGGCGCGTCTTCGGGTATCATGGGCGCGATGGAGATGACCTGCAAACCGGCCCTTTCCTGCGGTGAAATCGTCTGATTTTCAGGATCGGTTAAAGGGAACCCCTGAAGACCCATCATTTTGGGCACATTGGGTCCGGTAATATCTGCGTCCAGAAGTCCGACACGGTATTGATGCTGAACCAGAGCGTAGGCCAGGTTGACGGAGACGGATGTTTTCCCAACGCCTCCTTTGCCGCTGAAAATCACAACTCGGTTTTTGATTTTGGAAAGTGTATATTGAATCCTCTGCTCTTGCTGTTTCTGAGCGTCGGCTTTGTTTGACTGATCCTGTGATTTCGCCATGTATTATCCTTTTGATTAGAATGGTTTCAGCCGGGCATAACGATTCCGGCTCAGGATTTTTCGCAGCAGCGTTTGGGATTCTCGCAGGGATTGTTTAACTGATTGCGACAGTTTTTACGATAATCGGTGGCATAAAAGCCGGGCCCCTTGAAAATAACGCCGTTTCCGCCCGAAATGAGGCGTTTTGGTGTGCTCCCGCATTCGGGGCAATGTTGAAGAGACTCATCGGTGATATTCTGAAATGCGGTGAACCGATGGCCGCATTCATTGCACAGATATTCATAGGTGGGCATGATGGGTTCCTCTCAGAAGTCGAACACTTATTCTGGAATATCCTTAACTGCCGTTATTCTGCGGCCAGTTCTCTATCGCTTGTTTCAGACACTGCGCGGCCAGAACCGCGCAATGCGTGTGAGAAGGCGGAAGGCCGTCGAGTTCTATGATGATATGCTGCGGATGGATTCGCATCGCCTGAACCCGTGTTTTCCCGAGTGCGAGGCTTGTAACGGCGCTGCCGCAGGCGAGCGTTGCGCCGCACCCGTCGGTGAGAAAAGAGGCCTGTTCGATTCGGTCATCCATGATTTTTAAAAAGATAGTCATGGAGTCTCCGCAGCTTCCACGGCAGTGACCGACGGCATCGGGTTCATCCATCTCTCCGACATGTCGGGGTTCGTAAGCGAGCGTCAGGACCTTATCGGAGAAGGATTCATTCGTTTCGCCAATCAGCGCGCTGTGCAGTTTGGAAAAGATCGATTCCGGCTCATCACATGGCCTGGTCATGATATATCCCCAAAAGAAAGGTTGAATAAACAGAATGAGACAGCAATGATATGAATCAGACCATATCCAAAAAGTATAAATAAATCATACGGAAAAGTCAAGACAAATCGATTGATCGGCCGTATCCTGAAAAAAAACTCCGATTTTTGAAGGGACGGCGGGCCGATTTTCAGTTGACAATAACGGCAATTATCAATATATTTACATCGATAGACGAAAAAAAAGAACCGGGCCGGGGGCCAGTGCATACTTATCTTGGATTGGGTTCAAATAAAGAGGATCGATTCTTCAATCTGTATCAGGGAATCCTGGCTCTGGACGGGATTCCCCGGCTGAAAAGGATAAAAACCTCATCGGTTTATGAATCGGAACCGTGGGGAAAGTCCGGCCAGGCCTGGTTTCTCAATCAGGTCACAATGATCGAGAGTTCCCTGTTTCCCGATGAGCTTCTGTCTACTGTTCAGGCCATAGAAGATGCTTTGGGCAGAGACCGCAGGGAAAAGTGGGGCCCCCGATCTCTGGACATTGATATACTGGCTATGGGATCGCTGCGAATACAGCGTTCCAATCTGCAAATTCCCCATCCATTGCTGGCGGAACGGCGTTTCGTACTGGTTCCTCTTCATGAAATAGCCCCTGATTTACTGATTCCGGGAAAGAATCAGACGGTTACCCATCTGCTGCGTGATTGCATGGATACCGGACGCGTGAATAGAATCGGAGAGATGCGGGTACAAGAGGGAAGGAGTCTGCGTTGAAGGGACTATATTATATCGCGATTGAAGGTGTCATCGGTGCCGGAAAAACCAGCCTGGCCCGCCTCATGGCGGATAAACTGGATGCCAGGCTGATTCTTGAAGAATCGGAGAGCAATCCCTACCTGGAAGATTTCTATCGCGACCCCAGACGTTACGCCTTTCAAATCCAGCTATTTTTCCTTCTGAGCCGGTATCGCCAGCTTCTCGATCTTCCCCAAACGGATCTCTTCCATTCAACCCTGATTGCAGATTATATTTTCCTCAAGGATAAAATTTTCGCATATCTGAATCTGGAAAAACGTGACCTGATTCTGTATGAGAAGGTTTCCACGCTTCTTGAGAAGGAACTACCCAAACCGGATCTGGTCATCTATCTGCAGTCGGGAACCGATCGGCTGATCAGCAATATTCGAAACAGAAACAAACCGTATGAGCGTCATATCTCTTCCGAATACATCAAACAGTTGAATGAGGGATACAACGATTTCTTTTTCCGCTATACGGAGACGCCTCTTCTGGTGATCAATACGTCGGAAATCGATTTCGTGCGCAATGAAGAAGATCTCAATGATTTAATACAACAGGTACTTCATCCTCCGGCGGGGATGAAGTACTATGTCCCAAGGAAAGGATAATAAACCGATTATGGTTCGGATCATAGTGATCGGCCTGTTAATCTACGCGGGTCATAAAATCTGGAAATGGATGAGCCTGTCAAAATCTCCCAAAACAGAGGTGCACGGCAGACCGAGAAAGACAACACTGGATATCGATTCATCGAATGTCGAAGATGCCAAATTTGAAGACATCGATGATTCATCGGGATCATAAAGTCTGAAATCGAATTGACAGAAAAGGAGAAAGCATGTCCAAAGAATGTATCAGTACGGATCGTGCGCCTTCTGCCATCGGTCCATACAGCCAGGCTGTGCGAATCCGGGCCGGGGATCTGATATTTACCGCGGGGCAGCTTCCCATGGATCCAAAGAGCGGTTCGCTGATCGATGGTGATATTGAAGCGCAGACTGTCCGGGTTCTGGAAAATATCAAGGCCGTTCTGGAAGCCGCGGGCTCCGGTCTGGATCAGGTTGTAAAGACCACGGTTTTTCTGAAGAGCATGGATGATTTTCCGCGTATGAATACAGTCTATGGCACGTTCTTCAAGGAAAATCCACCGGCCCGGTCGGCCGTTGAAGTCTCCAGGCTGCCCAGGGATGCCCGAATCGAGATCGAATGTATCGCCACGACTTGATTTGCATGAACACGCACACAGGATGGGGGATTGGCAGTGGGTTTCAGGGAGAAAAAGCCGGTTATTGCCGGGGTGCACGGACCCAGAGGGGAATTTGGAATCATTCCCCTTTTATTCTTGATTTGCCTGAATGGATTCTGCCGGACGGGCGCAGAGGCGGACACAGCCGGCATACACGCTGAGCCGGTCAAATCGCCTCGGGCAGCCATGCTGCGTTCCGCTTTCATACCGGGCTGGGGGCAGTGGTATAATGAAAAACGTCTCAAGGCGGTTCTGGTTCTGGGCGCGGAACTGGCCCTGATCGGGAACGCCGTTTATTTCAATCAGTTGGCGGTCCGCAGCGAAACCGAGTATGATCGCCAGTTTTATCGCGAGAACAGGCGGCTTTATCTATGGTGGTTTGCCGCCGCTCATATTCTGAATGTGCTTGATGCGCTTGTTGATGCGCATCTTTGGGGCTTTGATACCGGACCGGATCTTTCAGGCCGTATGGCTCCGGTTTCAACACCGGTATGGGTCGGTATTCTGCTGCCTCTCGATCGATTCGTGGTTTTCTGAACATCAATCTTGTCTGAATACCGACCAGGAAACAGAGGAGTTAACAATGACCCGTGAGCAGGCCGTCCGATTGATCGATGAAAATGTAACAAACAGGAATCTAAAGAAACATATGCTGGCTGTTGAGTCGGTGATGCGCCATCTGGCCAGACACTTGAAAGAGGATGAAGACAAGTGGGCTTTGGCCGGACTGCTTCATGATCTCGATTACGATTCAACAGAGAACGATTTCTCGAAACACGGATTGAGAACTGTTGAAATGCTGGCGGATACGGATGTGCCCGAAGACGTGGTTTATGCCATTAAAAGTCATCCGGGTCATTTTCCGAGAAAGAGTTTAATGGACAAGGCTTTATACGCGGCGGATCCCGTGACCGGCCTTATCGTGGCCGCGGCATTGATGCATCCTGATCGCAAACTGGCCGGAGTTGATGTGGATTTTTTAGAAAGACGTTTCGGCGAGAAGCGTTTCGCGGCGGGGGCCGATCGCGATCAGATCAGATCCTGTGAAGAACTGGGAATATCGCTGCGAGACTTTCTTCAAATAGCATTGAACGCCATGCAGGAAATACATGATGACCTGGGCCTGTGAATGAGATGCGCTGCCATCCATTTGATTTTGGTCTTCATGACTGTCAGTCTGATAATGGCTCCGGACTGTACGGCACAGGACTCAAGAGAAAAAGACAGATGGCTTTCCCGTGACAAGGGCCAGCATTTTGTCGTCAGTCTCTTGTTGACAGGTGCCACCGGAACTCTACTGGTACGGCGCTGCGGGTATCATCGTGATCAGGGTTTTGCGGGAGGCGCTGTTTTGACTCTGGGGGCGGGTTTGATAAAAGAATGGCGCGACAGCCGGCGCCTCGAAGGCCGATTCAGCTGGAAAGATCTGGCCGCGGATCTTCTCGGCATTATTTTGGGAGGATGGCTTCTAATATGGTAACCGGAGAAAGCGCATTCCCCCTGCATGAAGCCGTGGGAGCGGTTCATCTGCATTCGAATTTTTCTGACGGCTCTCTGCCGATAGAAGAGATCGCGGCTATTGCTTCCAGGAAAAAGATCAATTTTCTGCTTTTTTCCGATCACAACACGCTGGAGCCCAGGCGGCTGGGGCTGGAGGGGTGGAAGGAAGACGTTCTGGTCCTTATCGGATGCGAAATCAACGATGCTGATGATCGCAATCATTATCTGGCTTTCTTAATTGATCGTGAGATCGATCCGAAAATGTCGGCGGAAGAGTATGTCGCGCATATATGGTCCATGGGCGGTTTTGGTATCATCGCGCATCCGGCTGAAAAAAGGAACTTTTCCGATGCCTATCCACCGTACCCATGGACGGCATGGAATGCCAAAGGGTTTGACGGCATTGAAATATGGAATCAGCTTTCCGAATGGATGGAGGGCCTGACCCGGCTGAATATGCTGTGGAGAATATGGCATCCGCTTCGATCGATCCGCTTTCCCGTATGGGAAACGCTTCAGCGTTGGGATCAGCTGAACAGGGAGCGGCGGATAACCGGAATCGGCGGAATCGATGTGCATGCTTTTCCATTTCGTATTGGTTTCATTTCAATAGAGATCTATCCCTATAAGGTGCAGTTTCGTTCCATTCGCACACATGTTCTGACCTCTCGTCCGCTCATCAATGAGCGAGGGGAGAAATTGCCTTGGAGAGAGGCTGAATCGGTTGTTTTCGAGGCTTTAAAGCAGGGGCGCTGTTTCGTGGTTAATTATTCGGTGGGTGACGGGCGGGGTTTCCGGTTCTGGGGAGAACAGAACAACCGGGTTTATCAGATGGGCGATCGGTGGTGTTCAAAGGGAACGATTACTTTTCGGGCGGTGACGCCTCTGACAGGGAAAATTCACCTGCTTCGGGACGGCAAAAGAGTGTGCCGGGCAAAAGGCAAGGAGCTTGTCTGTTCGGGCGATCAGCCGGGGGTATACCGGGTCGAAGTATTTCGTAAAAACCGGGGATGGATCTATTCCAACCCTATGGTTTGGATGCAGTGAGGTTGTCATGACAGGCAGTGATGATAAACCACGTGAATTTTGCGGCATTACCGGTATTTACGGTCATGAACAAGCTGCGGAACTGGCCTATCTGGGATTATACGCTTTACAGCACCGCGGCCAGGAGGGAGCGGGAATTGTCTCTTCGGATGGCAGGAAAGTCTGTCAACACCGCGGTCGGGGTCTGGTGAACGATGTGTTTTCTTCCCCTGAGATCCTGAGGCGTCTCGACGGTCACATCGCCATTGGACATAACCGGTATTCCACATCCGGTTCTGACAAGAACATCAATGTTCAGCCGGTACTCGTCAATTACAAGGACGGCCCGCTGGCATTGGGTCATAACGGCAATCTGGTCAATGCCCTGTCCATTCGACGCAAACTGGAAAGCGAGGGTGCTCTGTTTCAGACGACCACGGACAGTGAAGTCATCATCCATTTGATCGCCCGCTCAAAAAAAACATCACTGGTTGAGTGCGTTTTGGATGCGCTGCGTCAGGTCAAGGGCGCCTACTCTCTGGTGATCATGACTCGAGATCAATTGATCGTGGCCAGAGATCCACATGGTTTCAGACCTCTGGCGCTTGGGTCGATGGGCGGAACAGTTGTCGCAGCTTCCGAAACCTGCGCGATGGATTTGCTGGGAGCTGCCTATGAAAGGGATGTCGAACCCGGTGAATTGATTTTAATCAATGAAAAAGGAGTCGAGTCCTTTCGGATTTCGAAAAGGACAACCCATGCCCATTGCATTTTCGAATTCGTCTATTTTTCCCGACCCGATTCCAGAATTTTCGAACAGAACGTGGACAAGACACGCAGGAAGCTGGGCAAGCGTCTGGCGGAAGAACACCCGGCGAAAGGAGATATCGTCATCTCGGTTCCCGACTCGAGCAATACTGCGGCTTTGGGATATGCCATGGCCGCGGGCATTCCTTTTGAACTGGGGCTGATCAGAAATCACTATATCGGCCGAACATTCATTCAACCTCAGCAGGATATTCGGCATTTCAATGTTAAAGTCAAATTCAATCCGGTCGTCGGAGTATTGAAAAACAAACGGATAATTGTTGTTGAAGATTCCATAGTCAGGGGAACGACTCTTCGTGTTCTGACGCAGCTCTTGAAAAAAGCCGGAGCCCGAGAAGTTCATGTGAGGGTGAGCTCACCTCCTATTGTCAGCCCCTGTTTTTACGGCATGGATTTTCCGACCCGTGACGAACTTATTGCCGCGAAAAATGATATCGATACCATCCGGGAATATCTGTCTGCGGACACACTGGGCTATTTGTCTCTCGAGGGGTTGAAAGCTTCGGTGCCTTCCCAGGGATGCGGATATTGTGCAGCCTGTTTCGGCGGTGCCTATCCGGTACAGGTTGAGGATAATTTTGATAAACGGGCCTGTGAATCGTGTTGAAGGAGCGAATCAAAAAGATGCGGGGGGGCGGTCTTTGGGATATGCTTTTCCTCATGAGACCCATTGTATTGATTCCTGTGTGGACCTTTTTTCTGGCAGGTTATTGGAGGGTGGAACCGGACCGTTGGTTCAGACTGGAGATCTGGCCGTTTCGAGTCTGGCTGACCGGGGGCGGCGTAACCCTGGTCATGGCCATGGCTTATATTCTTAATCAGATAGCAGACCGTGAGACGGACCGGCTGAATAACAAGTTGTTTCTCCTTTCCGAAGGATATGTCGAACTGAAGAGTGCCTGGATTCTGGCAGCGGCATCCGGGTTTCTGGGTTTGATTCTTGGATTTCTATCCGGGATACGCGAGGGGATTCTTCTGTTTGCCCTGGCGGTTCTGGCCGGTTATTTATATAACTTTCCGCCTGCGGAATGGAAAAACCGTGTGTTCCCCGGTTTCCTGACCAATGCCGCCGGAGGGGCCGTTATTTATCTGGCCGGTGTATGGGCCGGTCAGGGAAAGGGCACACTGCTTCATTCAACGGCCTATCTGCTTGCCGGCGGTGGTGTGTACCTTTTAACCACGGTTCCAGACCGTGAAGGCGACCGCCGAGCCGGCAAGATGACATTTTCAGTGAAGTTCGGATTGAAAATCACCGTATGGACGGCCTGTGTCATGGTGGTTTCAGCTGTAGGCATGGCCTGGTTTGTGTCTGATTTTATTTTGGCGGTACCCGGCCTGTTGATTCTGCCCTTTTTCCTTTATTCGTTCCTGCGGCCTGATGAAGAATCGGTCATTCGAAGTGTCAAGGCTTCTGTATTCGGACTCTTTGCGGGTGCGGCTGCCGCCTTTCCGGTATACGGAGCGGCGGTCATTATGCTGATTGTAATTACACGATGGTATTATCGACGAAGGTTCGGTTTAACGTATCCCTGAAAAAACTTCATTTACTTTCGAGAGTGATGAATATGACGAGTAAAAATTGGACCATCCCCAATATGCTGAGCATCGTTCGATTGTTCTTTCTTGTTCCGATCCTGCTTCATCTCGCTGCCGGTCATAGGACGGCCGCTGTTCTCTGGATGCTGGGCGGTGCATTAACCGATTCTCTGGATGGATTGATCGCCAGGAGGTTCAATCAATGTTCTGACCTGGGCAGGATTCTCGATCCTCTGATGGATAAAATAACCGTGGTCACTGTAGTGATCTATATGATAATCAGCCCCGGCTATTTCTTTCCTCTCTGGTACGCTGTCTTTATGATTTTGCGGGAATTGATGCTGCTCCTGGGGGGATTATGGGTAATGCACAGGCGGAGCAGGGTGCCGGAGTCCAACAGGGCCGGTAAGAACTCAGCCTTCGCCAATGGGCTGACGGTTATTCTGTTCGTCCTGAATTGGCAGCCTTACGCATGGATCGCGCTGATTGGAGCGCTGATATTAACTTTCATTTCAACTGCAGGGTACATTCGAAACTGTCTGTCAACACTGTCTGCCGAAACAGAGAAAAAAGCAGGTATCTGAAGATGAGAAACAAAGCCTGGCATACGGGTCTTTCAAGATCCAGAAAAGGTTTTCTAAGCCGGTTGAGCGATATATTCAAGGGGAAGCCTTCCATCGATGAAGAGACTTTTGATGAACTGGAGGCACTTCTGATCGAAAGCGATCTGGGAGTCGAAATCACGACCCGGCTGCTTGAAGAACTGAGAAGCCATCAAAATACAGAAGATTTCCTGAATGTGTTCGAATATTTAAGAAAACGTCTTCTGGAGATGCTTTCCGGAATGAAAGAAAACGCGCCGATTCACGGCGGGCGGCCTCATGTGATTTTGGTCGTGGGCGTGAATGGATCGGGAAAAACCACGACTGTCGGAAAACTGGCTCATCGCTACCGCAGCCAGGGTAAAAAGGTTCTTCTGGCGGGCTCGGATACATTCCGGGCCGCGGCCGGTGAACAGCTGGAAGAATGGGCACAGAGATCCGCTACCGACGTGATCAGACAATGCATGGGCGCGGACTCGGCGGCTGTCGCCTTTGATGCACTGAATGCCGCCCATTCCAGAGGCGTGGATGTCTTAATCATAGACACGGCGGGCAGACTCCACAATCGGGCCAACCTGATGGAAGAGCTTAAGAAAATACCGAGGGTTCTAAAGAAGAAAATGGATACCGCGCCGCATGAAGTACTGCTGGTGCTGGACGCTACCACCGGTCAGAACGGCTTGAATCAGGCCCGTATTTTCACAGAGGCCGTTGGAGTGACCGGTCTTGTATTGACCAAGATGGATGGAACCGCGCGAGGCGGTATCGTGGTCAGCATTCAGCAGACGCTGGGAATTCCGGTCTGCTGGGTGGGAATCGGTGAAGGCCGGGACGACCTGCTTCCTTTTGATGCCGGGGCGTTTATCGACGGCTGGTTTGGACGGGATGATGAGATCGCCGCCGGTTGATTGAATCCCGCATTGAACAGAGAACGCAATCGATTAAGATGAAATCAAACGGAACGGATTTATCGCTTCGGGCCTCGATTATCACGCTGGGATGCCCCAAGAATGAAGTCGATTCGGAAGTGCTGTCCGGAGAACTGACGGCTCATGGCGTGGAAATCGTGGATGATGAGGAATACGCCGATATTCTTTATGTGAACACCTGCGGTTTTATCGAAGCGGCCAAACGGGAATCGATTGGAGCAATTCTTCAGGCCGTTAAATGGAAACAACGCCGGACCGGAAGACGGGTTGTCGTCTGGGGATGCTTGTCACAGCGGTACCGTGAATTGAAGGAGTTGATTCCCGAGATCGATGGCTGTTTCGGGGTCGAACCCTTTGAGATAATGATACGGAATACGGCATTTTCCGGTTACCGATGGACGGAAGCGGCGTGGAACCGGCGTTATCCGTGCTCCCCGGGTCATACCGCCTATGTCAAAATTGCCGATGGATGCAGCCATTCATGTGCTTTTTGTGCCATACCCATGATAAAAGGCCCTTATCGCAGCCGGCCGATGGAGTCTGTCGTGACCGAGGTTCGGCATCTGGCGGCGCGGGGTGTCAAAGAGATTATCCTTATCGCCCAGGATACAGGAGCCTATGGTATGGACCGGAAAGAGAAACAGGGACTTTACCGGCTGCTGAGAGGGCTTGTCCGTGTACCCGGTCTATGCTGGATACGCATGATGTATCTGCATCCAGCTCATCTTTCAGAAAATATCATCAGTATGATGGAAGGAGAACCGAAAATCTGCCGGTATGTCGACATGCCGCTGCAGCACATCGACGAAACCCTGCTCAGGGCCATGAGAAGACCGGTGTCCCGCGATAAAATCGTTCAACTGATCGAGCGCCTGAGAACCATTCCGCAAATGGTGTTGAGGACGGCGTTTATCGTCGGTTTCCCCGGTGAAACAGAATTCCGTTTCAGGACATTAATGGATTTTATTCGAGAAAACCGTTTCGACCGCTTGGGAGCATTTGTCTTTTCCGCGGAAGAGGGGACGGAGGCTTTTGCCATGAGCGGGAAAGTCCGTCCGGTTACTGCGGCCGCCCGGTACAGGCAGCTGATGGCTCTTCAGCAGAAGATCTCCAGAGAGCTGAATGAAGCCAGGATAGGGGAAACGGTGGATGTCCTCATCGATGAATACGATGCGTTCAGCCGGAGAAGCGCGGGCCGGACTTCCGGAGACGCTCCGGAGATCGACCAGACGGTTTGGGTCAATGGGTTCCATGAGCCGGGCCGGATCATTCCAGTGACACTCACTGCAGGTTTTGAGTATGATTTGGAAGGTTCTCCGGCGGTAAAGTTAAAAATGGATATCGGGAGGTAAGCTGTGAAGACCCTTGATTTGGGTGTATTCGCTTCCGGAAGGGGAAGCAATTTCGAGGCGATTCTGGACGCCATCGGCCAGGGACGCCTTCAGGCAAGGCCGCGTTTGCTGATCAGCAATAACCCCGAAGCAGGGGCCCTTATGATCGCAAGGCGCCATGCCGTTCCCACGGCAGTGGTCAGCCGGTCCGATTTTTCAGAACGGGAAGCTTTTGTCCGTGAAATGCAAAGGCATTTGGATAACCACCAGGTTGAGATTATCGCTCTGGCCGGATATATGAAGAAAATACCCCCGGAGATCATCGGGCGGTATCGGCAGCGAATCGTGAATATTCATCCGGCTCTGCTTCCTTCTTTCGGAGGACGGGGGATGTACGGTTTGCGCGTTCATGAAGCCGTTCTTGAAGCCGGATGTAAAGTAACCGGTGTCAGTATCCATCTGGTGGACGAGGAATACGACCGCGGTCCCATCATCGCCCAGCGCTGTGTGCCGGTGGAGCCGGCCGATACAGCCGAAAGTCTGGCGGAAAGGACTTTGAGAATGGAGCACACTCTGTATCCGGAAGTTTTGCAATGGTTTGCCGAAGGCCGCGTGAGAACAGAGGGGCGGACTGTTTATATCGAATGATGCAAAGGGTCCGCATCGTCCATTTCCTGCACGGGATAAAACAAGCTGGTATCTCTTTTGCAGCTCTTTAATCTTTAATGCGGTCCGGAAACAGAATCGACTGAAAACAGACCGGCATGCCGGACGAAAGCGGCTGTTTTTCGCCAATCCATCGTGTGTTCGGCGTATACGTCTATCGAAACCATGCAGATTCAAACAAACAGGAGGATGTGACATTGAATGTGAAACGCGCTTTGATCAGTGTATCCGATAAAACCGGCATCATTGAATTGGCAAACGGCTTGAAGGATCTTGGAATAGAAATTATCTCAACAGGGGGAACGGCCCGTCTGTTAGGCGATAAAGAGATTCCCGTCATACCCGTTGAAAAGATAACCGGTTTTCCAGAAATGATGGACGGACGGGTCAAAACCCTGCATCCAAAGATTCATGGGGCTTTTCTCGGTCTTCGTGAAAATCCGGAACACGTCAAGCAGGCTGAGTCCATGAATATTCAATGGATCGACCTGGTTGTAGTCAACCTGTATCCATTTGAAAAGACTGTAGCCGGCAGCGATGTGAACCTCGAAGAGGCTGTCGAGAATATCGATATCGGCGGACCCGCCATGCTGAGAAGCGCAGCGAAAAACTACCGGCATGTCGCGGTGGTAACCGATCCGGCTGACTATCCGGTGATTCTGGATGAGCTCAAGACTGGAGAAATCTCTCTTGAGACCCGACAGCGCCTGGCTGTACGGGTATTCAGAAGAACAGCCGATTATGACAGCGCCATCGACCGTTATCTGTCTGAAACATTAATGGATGAAAAGATTCTAAGGCTGCACTATGAAGGGGGAGAAACGCTTCGCTATGGAGAAAACAGCCATCAGCGGGCCCTGTTTTATCGGGACAGGAACTGCGGTGAACCGTCAGTGGCTGATGCGGATATTCTTAACGGAAAGGAAATGTCGTATAATAATTATATCGATGCTGACGCGGCTCTTGAGGCGGTGAAGGATTTACCGTCCTGTGGCGTTGCAGTCATAAAACATACCAACCCGTGCGGATACGCCACAGGAAAGAGTCCGGCTGAAGCCCTGGAAAGAGCCTGGGCCGGAGATCCCATCAGCGCTTTCGGTTCGGTAATCGCCTGCAACAGCCGTGTCGACCTGGCCTTTGCGCAGTTCCTGAAAGGAAAGGATGTCCGTCATGTCGGATATATTGTCCGCGACGGCAAGATGCTTCCCCAGGATCTTCCGGGCAAATTCGTGGAAGTCATCATCGCTCCGGGTTATGATGACGAGGCCCTGGAACTCCTGAGCCGGACCAAAGCCCTTCGTCTTCTTCGAATCCGTGAATTGAAGGATTATACGGCGGAACTCCTGACATTCAGAAAAATTACCGGCGGCATGCTGCAAATGGAGAGGGATTTAGCCGTGATGGAGTCGTTTCAGGTTGTCACCAAGCGGTCCTTTGACGAGGAAAAGACGGCACTGGCCGAATTCACGATGAAAGCGTGCAAGCACACCAAATCCAATGCCATCGTACTCGGGAGAGCGTATGGTTCCGGATCGTTTCAGTTGATCGGTATGGGGGCCGGGCAGCCCAATCGTGTGGATTCATTGAGGAAGCTGGCTGTCATCAAGGCCATGGAGAACCTTCAGATTGAATACGATGCCTGTCAGCCCGGAGAATCTTTGATCGATTATACCAGAAAAGCGATGGGTGAGATGGTTCTGGCTTCCGATGCGTTTTTCCCCTTTGATGACACGGTTCGTGCGGCCGCGGAATACGGCATACGCTATATTGTTCAGCCGGGAGGATCCAAAAGGGATCAGGATTCCATTGACGCGTGCGACGAATTGGGGATGGCTATGGCATTCACCGGAATGAGACATTTCAGACACTAAAGTCGGAGATACAATGGGCTGGTCGCTTTGGAGCTTTATAAGCAGTGATATCGCGATGGATCTTGGAACTGCCAATACTCTGATCTACGTGAAACGCAGAGGCATTCTTCTCAATGAGCCTTCGGTTATCGCTGTTCGAAAAGAAGATTTTCAGGTACTGGCAGTAGGCCGGGAAGCCCGGGGGATGTGGGGCAAAACACCGGAAGAGATCATGACGGTTCGACCGATGAAGGACGGTGTCATCGCTGATTTTGATCTGGCTGAAATGATGATTAAAAAATTTATCAGGAAAGTGCAGGTCAAACATTTTTTTCATCCGATCATGACCATCTCCATACCGTCCGGGATTACGGAAGTGGAAAGACGGGCGGTCCGCGATTCGGGGGAACATGCCGGAGGACGGGAGGTCTATCTCATCGAAGAACCCATGGCTGCCGCGATCGGTGTCGATCTTCCTGTTGAAGATCCGGTCGGCAGTATGGTCGTTGATATCGGCGGCGGCACGACGGAGATCGCGGTTGTGGCTATGTCCGGCATTGTCACCAAGATTTCCATCCGAATCGCCGGTGATGAAATGAACGATGCCATCGTCCAGTATTTTAAAAAGAAATACAATCTGCTGCTGGGCGAGATGATGGCCGAACAAATCAAGATCGATTCCGGATCCACTCGTCCTTTCAAGGACTTGAGTAAAGTACCGGTTCGGGGACGAGATTTGATTACCGGTATACCCAGAAACATGGAAGTCGCCGCCGATGAGATACAGGACGCTCTGGAAGAGCCGGTCAGGGCCATTGTCGAAGCCGTACTGCTGGCCCTGGAAAAAACCCCGCCGGAACTGTCATCGGATATTCTCGAGAGAGGTATTATCATGACCGGGGGCGGATCTCTGCTGAAGGGGCTGGATGCGCGTTTACGGAAAGAAACCAATATTCCGGTTAATCTGGCTGAAGATCCGCTGACCGCCGTGGTTCGCGGTGTGGGAAAAGTGCTGGAAGATCTGGATCGGTATAAACGAATTCTGAATTTAAAGGCAAGACGATAGGATCGAAAATGGAGAATGCCGGCGGTTTTTTAAGCAGGACACGAAATCATTGGGTTTTGGCTGCGGCAGTCGGTATGTCTTTATTGTTGATGGCTTTGGAAGATTCGACGGCCATACTCTCTGTACGCCGGGCAATTCACGGTGTTATCGGTTATTCTGTAAAAGTACTGGATATTCCGCCTCGAATGGTCAGCGCTCGAAAACGGGTCGTTCAATTGCAAAAAGACCTGGGTGAAGTCGAATTTGAACGCATGCAGTATGAAGAGATCCTTCGGGAAAACCATCATCTCCGCAGGCTTATGGGTTTCAGAGAGAGGACCGATTTTGACCTCATACCCGCGAGGGTGACGGGTATCGGAGCTTCGAGTATTCGGGGTGCCGTTTTTCTGGATGTGGGTTGGAAAAATGGCGTCGAGAAGAATTGGGTACTCATCACGGATCAGGGCGTCGTAGGCCGCGTTCTTTCTGTCAGCGAGGAGTCATCTATGGGTCATCTGCTGACAGATCCCAATTTTCGTATCAGCGTCAGGGTTCAGCGCAGCCGGGTGATGGGTATTGTCAGATGGGAGTACGGCAACGTCTGTGTGATGGAGGGAGTGTCACGCAGCAGCGACGTAAAAGCGGGAGATCGGATTGTCACTTCCGGATTCAGCCGTATTTATCCGCCGGGCCTTGCCGTTGGAGTTGTTTTCGAAGTCTCCATCGATGAAGACAGCCTTTTCAAGGTCATTCGTCTGAGAACCGCTGTGGATTTCAACACGATAGAGGAGGTGCTGATCATCAGACCGGGTGAAGAGGTCTAATAGAATGGAATCCGTGGTAAAATGGATTGTACGAATCATCGGTGTATATGGGCTGATAGTTGCCCAGACATTTGTTGCGTCGAAAATCCGTGTTCTGGGTGTCGGACCGGATTTTATCCTTTTGGGTGTCGTTATCTGGTCATACGGTCGAACACGGGTACAATCGGTGGCTGCAGGATTCTTTATGGGATTGTTTCAGGATCTGGCCGGAATGGGGCTGATCGGATTGAATGCGCTGGCCAAAGCCGTTACCTGCTACCTGTTGGGCGCATGGATTTCAGACAGGCCGGTGGAGGGTTTGGGGCTGCGCTCCGTCACGCTTTTTACAGCCGCTGTTATCCATTCCCTCATCGTCTCCCTGTTTTTCACTCGTGATGCGAATATGGGCTATCCGGTTTACCTGTTTCGCTACGGCTTTCCCCAGGCTGTTTATACAACACTGACGGGTGTGCTGTTTTTTCTGTTGGCTTTGACCTGGGAGATGCGGATGAGGGATCGGTCGTGAAGGCCCTGGACTCGGTACGGGATCGTCAGGTCAGAATTATCAATCTCTTTATTATTGGTGCCTTCGGACTCCTTTTACTGCGGTTTTTTCAGCTCCAGGTACTTGGTGTGTCTGAATACAGGGCCTGGTCGGATCGGAACAGCGTTCGACAGATTTCCGTTCCGGCGAATCGAGGGAAGTTGTATGATCGGACCGGGCACATTCTGGTGGATAACCGCCCCAGCTATTCTCTGTTCGTCATCCCGTTCGAATACAACAGGAATCCTGTGGATGCGGACCTTCTGGACGATCTGATTGGGATGTCACCCGCGAACATCGAGAGCCGTATTCTGGAGGTTGGGGGAAATCCGTTTACACCGGTTCGCATTATCCGTGACATGGATTTTGAAACGCTCTCAACTGTCGAAGAAAACAGGCTGGATCTGCCCGGTGTGTTCTTCCAGATAGAACCCGTTCGAACATATCCTTCCGAAGTTTCCGCCAGTCACGTTCTGGGCTATCTTGGAGAAGTGACCAGGAAGGACATCCGGATGCACGGGAATCTGCGTCAGGGTGAAATAATCGGAAAGAACGGTTTGGAACGGCGATATGACGGACTGCTGCGCGGCGTAAAGGGTTATCAATACATGGAAGTGGATGTCAGAGGCCGGGAAGTGGGAAATTTCGGAAAACGGCGTGACCTCTTACCGGTTACCGGTTATGATCTGTCTCTGACTCTGGACCACGAGATTCAGCGATTGGCTGAGTCGCTCCTGAAGGGCGCAGGGGCGGTGGTTGTGATGGATCCGTTTAATGGAGATATTTTGGCCATGGCGAGCAAACCCGACTATTCTCTGGAAAGTTTCGCTCGGGGAATGACACCGGATTCCTGGGATGCATTGCGCACGGATCCCAAGCGGCCGCTTCTGAACAGGCCGGTTCAGGCACAGATCCCTCCGGGATCCACCTGGAAGCTGGTGACAGCAGCCGCTGCTTTGGAGAACGAACTGGTTTCTGCGAAAGACACGATATTCTGTGAAGGATATTTCCGTCTGGGCAGCCGGATCTATCAATGCTGGCGACCCTTCGGGCATGGATCCGTGGATATCATAAAGGGTTTGAAAGAGTCCTGCAATGTATTTTTCTATCAGTTGGGGCTGCGTGTTGGTGTTGAACTGATGGAAAAAACCGGGCGCCGTATCGGAATGGGCCGGATTTCTCAAATCGATCTGGACGAAGAAGCTCCGGGATTATTGCCCGATGAAAAATATCTGGATCAAAAGTACGGGGAAAAAGGTTGGACTCGAGGTTTAATGGCCAACATGGCTGTGGGACAGGGTGATCTTCTGGTTACTCCGATTCAGATGGCCCGGCTGACTGCGTTTATAGCCACAAAGGGAGTTCTTCCAGTACCCCGAATTGTCAAGGCCTGGCGCAGAAATGCTCTGGAGACCTGGACGAATATCGAAATTCAGACAAGTCATGTCATGTTCAGACACGACGTTTTCTCAACGCTGGAGGAAGGCATGCTGCGAGCTGTCAATGAATCCGGTGGAACGGCGACGGCGTCCCGGGTTCCGGGATGGGATGTGTGCGGTAAAACCGGCACCGCCGAGAATCCTCAAGGGGCTCCTCATGCCTGGTTTGTTGGCTATGCGCCACGAAAGAATCCAAGGGCCGTGGTGGTTGTGCTGCTGGAGAACGGAGGAAGCGGAGGCATAGCCGCAGCGCCTGTCGCGGGCCGGCTTTTCAGGAAAATGGCGGAAAAATGGCCTTAAAAAATCGCTTTGAATTAAGAACCTGGGACAGACCGCTATTGGGAGCCATCCTGGGCTTGATGATCGCTGGATTGTTCTGTCTTTACAGCGCGACTTCACGCGATGGTTCATTGTGGAATCCTTTCAACAAACAGATTATCTGGATGCTTCTGGGATGGGGCGTCATCATCGGAATGATGTTCATACCAACACGTTTCTTCTATCGTGGTGCGTATTTGTGGTACGGATTATCCATTGTTTTACTTGCTGCCGTTCTTGTTCGGAGTGGAAGAGGGGTCAACCGCTGGATTGATCTTGGAGTTATTCAATTTCAGCCTTCGGAGCTTGCCAAAGTCGCCTCCATTCTTTTGATGGCCAAAATACTCTCTGAAGATCGTGTCGACCGATTTAACTGGAAAAGAGGCCTGCTGGCAGGAGCGACTGTAATACCGCCCATGCTGCTCATCGCCCGGGAGCCGGACATCACAACCGCTCTGGTATTTATTCCCATGGCCCTGATCATGCTGCTCTGGGCGGGCATGCCTTTCAAGTGGCTTGTGTGGATCATCTGTCCCGCTCTGGGTTTCTTTGCCGGATTTGTTCCTGTTCTTCTGGCTGTATTGATTCTTGTTCTGATTTCGGTCATGGTATTAAAACGAATGCGCTGGGTCATGATTGGCCTTCTTGTGGGGAGTTGTCTGGCGGTCGGTCTACTGGCTCCTTCGATCTGGTCTCAAATGGAGCCGTATCAGCAGCAGCGGATAATGATTTTTCTGGGGATGAGATCCGATCCTCATGGCGCTGCCTATCAGGTTATTCAATCCAAGGTCGCCATCGGGTCCGGGGGTATCATCGGCAAAGGATTTCTGCAGGGGTCACAAACCCAGCTACGATTTCTGCCGGAGCAGCATACGGATTTTATTTTTTCGGTACTTGGAGAAGAGTTCGGTTTTATCGGCGCGGCACTGGTCATGATACTGATTGTCACCCTGCTTACAAGAATGGTCTATATCGCGAGAACCACGCATGACCGGTTTGCAGGGTTTGCGATTCTTGGTGGAACGTCCGTGATTGCCGTCCAGGCATTGATCAACATAGCGATGACCGTGGGGTTGGCTCCGGTGACAGGACTGCCCCTGCCTTTCATGAGTTACGGGGGATCGTCCATGATCGCAAGCAGTCTCATGGTCGCTCTGGCAGCCAACGGGGCTGTGAACAGGTTCGATTATCGATCGACAAGGATTTGAGGAGGAATGATGCATCCTATTCTTTTTCAATGGGGACCGTTTGAATTCCGTTCATATGGATTGATGCTGTCTTTGTCATTTATACTGGGAATATACTGGACGCTCAGGCGTGCCGAGCGGCGAGGAATCGAAAGGCCATACATTATCGAATTGTCTGTAATCGTTATCCTTTGCGCCATTGCCGGAGCCCGGCTGCTTTGGGTGTTGACCCATGTTCAACATTTTCAGGGCCGCTGGCTGGACACATTCAATCCCCTGCAGAGTACAGGTAAGATCGGCATCTCGGGTTTGACTCTGCTCGGCGGGTTTATTCTGTCGCTGGCCGCCATATTTATTTATTGCCGAATAAGACAGATTCCCTTCTTTCGCCTGATGGATGCGGCTGCTCCGTGCATGGCTCTCGGAATTGCCCTGACCCGAATCGGATGTTTCCTTAACGGGTGCTGTTTTGGGAAACCAGGTGACCTGCCATGGTGTCTGGTTTTTCCCTTCTTCAGTCCGGCAGGATCCGTTCTGCAGGGGCTGCGACTGCATCCCACTCAGCTTTATTCAGCCTTATACGGAATTGTGATTCTGATCATTCTCATGGTATCAGAGCGCCGTGCCCGACCGGATGGATTTCTTACGGGGATGTTTTTAATCTCTTATGGGATTTTTCGCATGGCTGTCGATTTTATAAGGTATTATGAAAGCAGTGTCCAGTTTTCATTGATGGGAATTCGCCTCAATGTGAATCAGATTATTTGCATTGGAATGATTGTTGCAGGTTTTATCATATTGCTGGTTTTAAAAAGGTCTGTAAAACGTTCTAAAATGCCTTGATTTTTATGACTTTTTTCGATACCTTAATGAGACATGGATTAATCCAGTACCGAATACAAGGGAGCGAAAAAATAATATAGTAAATTATCCTGCGAAAAGCCTTGGGAAATAATTAAAGGAGTTGGGGGCCATGGATAAAAAACTCTGTTATGGAACAAGCCTCATCGTTTTTCTGGGGATCGCTCTTTTTTTATTTGGCTGTGCCGCGAGTGGACCCGGAATGCGGGAAGAAACATCGGTGAGCAGTGAAGCGGATATCGATCAGCTTCTGGGTTTGAGCGATACCGCTGCACGGGATGGTGATGATTCCATTCAGGAAGATGATGTGCTTCGCCTTCTTGGGGTCAGGGAAGAATCGGAGGCCGGAACCTCTCGAACCGAAACATCGACATACACTCCTCCGGCTTCCCAGCAAAGGGCTTCTTCGGGAGCGAGGGAAACAAAGGCTGATCCAACCCTGAGCCGCACCGAAGCATCTGGTGCTGAGAGAAAGGCAGCCGAATCCGCTTCAGGAATTTCGACCAGAAAGACACAACCGGAGTGGCGGGCAACCTCGTTTCAGGATCGGTATGAGGAAGCCCGGCAGGATTATCTGGCACGCCGGTACAGAGAGGCCATTCAGAAGTTTGAAGCCCTTTTGGCTATCGATACCAATCATCCGCTTTCCGATAACTGTCAGTACTGGATCGGAGAATCCTATTACGGTCTTGGCAATTATCAGCAAGCCATTATTGCTTTCGAGAAAGTATTTTCTTTCAGGCGGTCCAATAAAGATGACGATGCCCAATTGAAGCTTGGTTTATCTTATCTCAGGCTGAATGACCGGGAAAGAGCCAGGATCGAATTTCAAAAACTTATTGATAATTATCCGACCAGTGAATATGTCAGCATGGCACGGCGATATTTGTCTCAGATCGGACAGTAGAGTCCGGTACTTCTTATTGATCAGATTCAGGGTTTCATCATTTGGTCCACTCCTGTGACAGTGCCGCCGAAGCGATGAAAGACCCGTGTATCAGGATTCGGGAGAGTCGAATTATTAATGATGAATACGCTTAATTGTCCTTTCAGCATCAATCTTCAATTACGCAATCTCGTTTCTTTCTCCAGGCGGCCGATGAGTATCGTGGAGAAGGAACTCCTCATTGAACGGGAAATTTCATGAAAAAGTTCATGAAAATTCTGATGGTATTCCCGGAGGTTGCTCCTTTCTCACGAACTTGCAGTATGGCAGATGTAGGTAATGGACTGCCCAAAGCGTTGAAAGACAAGGGGCACGATGTTCGTCTGATTACGCCGCAATATCGGGTGATTAATGAAAGGAAATATGTACTTCGGGATGTTATCCGATTACAGGACATTCGTTTTCCGATGGGCGATCAGGACATTTCCATTGATGTAAAGTCCTCCTTCCTGCCCGGTTCCAAAGTGCAAGTCTATTTTATTGATTATAAACCTTTCTTTTTTCGAGACGGTTTATACGCTGAATCAAAGACCGGCAAACTCTATCCGGATAACGACAGACGGTTCATGCTGTTTTCACGGGGTGTTCTTGAAACATTGATCCGTCTTCAGTGGCAGCCGGATATTATTCATTGCCATCACTGGCAGACAGGTTCGGTTCCCTTGTTTTTAAAAACACTCTACCATAAGGCACCGTTCTTTCGTGAGATTTCGTGTTTTTTCCAGATCGGCCGTTCGAATGAAGAAGCATACTTTACTGCCGATTGTTTGGAATGGATGGGATTATCACCTTCAGATATTCGGCCTGAGGTAAAGCAAGATGAAAAATACAGCTTTATCAAAGCTGGAATAGTCTATGCCGATATGTTGGGTTTGGGTTCAAATCCGCAAACCGACAATAAATCAAAAGCTTCTCTTTTTACCCGGTTTTTAAAAGAACGGAAAGATGATGTGGCTGTGCTTCCAATGGGCATTGATGACAAAGAGTGGAATCCGGTCGCCGATGATCTGATTACGGCCAAGTACTCCGATGAAGACCCTGAAAACAAGAAACAAAACACGAAGGCTTTACTTGAAAAACTGAATCTGGAATATTCACCAAAAAGACCTGTTGTGTCCCTTATAGAGCCTATGGTGAACCGGGAAGGTTTAAAACAGGTATGGAATGCATTGGAAGAATTGATGAGACTTGACATTCAATTCTTATATTTCGGATTAAAAGAAGAGAGAGAAGGATTCCCCTTTAAAACCGCTGCGCAGAAATACGGGACCAAAATGCATATTATCGATTCCCGTGAAGAATCGATGTTGCATTGGTTGCAGGCCGGGACGGATATTCAATTGATACCGTCGATATCGGATTCTGCCTGTCTTTCTCCTTTGATTGCGCTACAATACGGGATTATACCTGTTTATCATGCAGATGTTCTCCATTTTGAATCTTTCGCACCCTACAGTTCAAAAACAGGCGAGGGCATTGGTTTCCGATTTGCCCTCACCAACGGAAAGGATATGGTCCAATCGTTGCGACAGGCAGTCAGTGCTTTCAGCAATCCACGGGACCGATGGCAGCTTGTAAAAAACTGTATGAGCCGTGATTTTTCATGGTCTTCAGTGACCCGAAAATACATAAACTGCTATCAAAAGTGCCTGTCTGCAATGATGAACAATCGATAGATCGGGCAGAAAGCGATGAGATGATGTCACCCGTTTCCAAAACAGCAGATGATCAGATGCAGGGAATCCGCATGACCAAGAATTTTGTCGGCGCACGATTGGATATCGCCTTGCTGTCAGTGATTGGATACGTTGACACAACCACCTGTTATGAGTTGACACGGGTAATCAAGGAGCTGATCCGGCAAAAGCGCTATCAAATAATCGCCGATCTTGGAGGAGTGACCTATATAAGCAGTGCCGGGTGGGGAGCGTTTGTCGGAGAGATTAGAAATATTCGGGATTTGGGCGGAGATCTGAAGCTGGTTCAAATGACCCAGGAAGTTTATGAAATATTTGAAATGCTGGAATTTAACAAGATTTTGAACACCTACGATTCTTTGGAAGAGGCCATTGATGAATTTGATCTTATTCGGGGCATTGATATTTCCAAAGTTGAACCAAAAGTTCAGCAAACGGCGATTGAAATTCCGTCCGGACAGGCCTTGACATCCGGAAATGTGCAGGAAGTGCACTATGTCAGCCCGCCTACCCAATTAACGGTGAGTGACTATCCTCTCGCAGAAAAAGTCAAGCTGGCGGTTCTGGACAATCCTCTGGCAAAAAATAAAGAGATTTTGCGTAAACTTCGTTCAGACCAATTCGGAAAAGTCCGAATAGGCCGATTTCGACTTCGTTCGGTTTTAAAACAATTAAGTCTGGACACAAAAGAAAAACGGTATCGTTTTTACCGGTCCCGGTGAGACAGGCAGAATGTTGACTCCATACGGTTTTCGGGCATCCGCCAGGCGGATGCCTTTTTTAAATACTATGCGTTCGGAAGGTGGTATACTATTTGCGTCATGACTATGATTGATAAAGGCATGAAATTGTTTTACATATCATGGGAGATCACTGGATGAGGGTTTTCATTCGGAGGGCTGTTTATTATCGGGTTATGACATATTTTTTCCTCGTTGCCTGTGTGACCTCTTCATCGGTTGCAGCACGGCAGGAGAGTCGTTCGGAATGGTCTAAATCCGCCAAGTCATTGACTATTTTTCAACCAGGTAATGCAGTACGAATTCTGGTTTGGGATCTGGACAAAGGTCAGGATACTGATGTGACTTTCAGCCGTGATTATCCGATCAATCCGGATGGTTACATCATCATGCCGCTGATCGGTGAAGTCAGGGTAAAAGGTTTGACGGCATTTGAATTGATGCAGAATCTGGAAGAGCGTTTCAGTGCCTATTTAATGAATCCCTATGTTTATGTACGGCCTTTGATACGAGTGACTATGCAGGGAGCGTTTAATCAGCCCGGATCCTATCGAATGGATCCACAGGGTTCTCTGTGGGATCTGGTTCGGGCGGCTGGCGGTCCAACGGCTAATTGTGACCTTACAAGCATCAGGGTAGAGCGCGGCGGTACCGTGGTTATGAATAAGATCCTGGAAAGTTTCGAGAGGGGATATTCACTGGAAGAGATCGGTATCGAATCGGGTGATCAGATCATCGCTCCCACAAGAGGACGTTTGGAGCTTCAGGTGATAATCAGTGTTATAAACCTGTTTGCATCTGTTATGCTTCTCTATTTGCGATTGAAACAGGGTTGGTAACCATATTCATATGAAGGCGATTCAGGAGCTAGTGAATGACAATGGAAGAAATTCTTGAAGAAAACCTCACGACCGATGAGGGCATGGATATCGGGCGCTATGCCCGGGTTTTGCTCCGTCGTTGGTGGATCATTATATTGATCACCGCCGGAGTTTTTACACCATGGTATTTGCATTTAAAATCCAAACCTCCTGTTTATCAGGCTGAAGCCTGGATCAGTTTTGAGCGCGTGAACGCGGCACAGAATCCCAACCTGATCCAGAGTCGGATTCAGAGACTGAAGAGCCGGTCATTTGCCGAAGAAGTCACCGCTGAACTGGGCCTGACAATGCGTTTGTCACAAACAAAGGATCAGCCTGTTTTAATGCGGGAAGCCGTGTTCCAAAAATTCAACACAAATCAGAATCCCGTTACCGGATACTACATGCTCAACTTTTATCCCAATGGTGAGTGTTCTTTTTATCATGGCTCGACGCGTCTGGACAGCAACAGCGTTTCCTATTTTGCTTCCAACCTTATTCAGCACAATGGTCTTTTCTTTACATTGAATCCGGAGATCGCCGAACAGCGACAGAAAGTTCAGTTTACTATTCAGGATTTCAGAAGTACGGTGTCGTCATTGATTGCCCGGGAAGATATTCGATCCAACAATGCCGGCGATTTGATGAGAATCACCCTGAAAGACAAGAATCCGGTTCTTGCCAGTCAGACCGTCAATATGCTGGCCGAAATCTTTATCCAGAAAAGTCTTGAGATGCGCAGACAGTCGAACCGTCTGATCAGTGATTATCTGGAAAGTCAGCTGGCCGTTGTTCAGGAACGTCTGAACCAGTCGGATGAAGAATTCAAGTCATTTCAAAACAGACATTTAACAGGTTTGGATAATGAGACGGAGCGTGTGGTAACGCGATTAAATGCACTGGATCGGGAGATCAATCGACTGCAGGTGGATCGGGACGAACTGAATATTCTTCTTAAGAAACTGGATTTGACGAGTGATGAGTTCGATGCAACTACAACACAATATTATGTATATCGTCAAATCGCCAGGCTGGAAGTATTTAGAAACAATGCACAGATGACCATTGTTCGCCAGGAGATTCAGGACAAGGATCAGATGAAGGAGACTTTCAGTCATCTTCCAGATAGAAATCGGCGCATTATTGAATTGACAGAGAGCATACAAAGCCTTGAAAATAAAATTTACGATCTCGCTCAACAGAAGGTGGTTGAATTGGACAGTCTGGTTGCAGACCTCGACAAGGAACGACAGCGAGTTCAGTTTACGATCAGTCAGCTTCCCGAAGAACGTCTTAAACAGATACGCAATGCACGGGAAAGACGTACCAACGAAGAATTATACCAAATGCTGCTCCGAAGAACCCGGGAGGCTCAAATTTCCGAGTCTGTAGTATCGGAAAATGTGTCGATTCTGGATCCGGCTCTTCCGCCGGATTCTCCAATCAGTGCCGATATCAAGAAAAAGGCCATGCTGGGTTTGTTTTTTGGACTCTTTCTGGGTGTTGGGGCCGTGCTTCTCATCGAAGAACTGGATCGATCCATCAAGACCCGGGAAGATATAAATCGTCATTTGCGATTGCCCATGCTGGGAATCATTCCCAAAGTAAAGTTTGATTCTTACGAACTGCAGGATTCCGAAAAGACGAAATCCGTGAGTTCACAAATCGTGACTCATGATTATTCTCCTACACCGGTGGGAGAAGCTTATCGGGCACTCAGAACCAGCCTGCTGTTTTCCAAAAAGATCGGCCCCATTCGAACCATGGTAATCGGCAGTGTTTCTCCGAATGAAGGCAAGTCATTTACAGCGGCCAATCTTGCCATCACCATGGCCCAGCAGAAGACACGGACTCTGCTGGTTGACGCAGATCTAAGACGGGGAGTGCTGCACAATACTTTCAATGTTCGCAAGAAACCAGGTTTGACCAATTATTTAACGGGTGTGGTGACTCTGGATTCTGTTCTCAATGAAACGTATATTCCCAATCTTAATCTCATTACATGCGGGTCGCTGATACCCAACCCGTCGGAACTCTTGGGGTCATTTCGAATGAAACGTTTTATCGATGGAATTAATCAGCGGTTTGATTTCGTCATTTTTGACAGTCCTCCCCTTATGGCGGCCACGGACGCAGTCGTACTGGGAACCATGGTCGATGGAGTGGCCGTGCTCATTCGAGCCGGCAAAACCAATCGGGATACGGTGAAAAGAAAACTGGAGCTTTTTCAAAATGTTCAGGCCCGTTTGCTTGGTGTCATACTCAACGGCGCAGGAATCGAAATCGCTCATGAAGGATACAGTTATTACCGATACTGAGAAGGGGAAGGGGCATGGCTTTTCTCATTACAGGCGGAGCCGGCTTTATCGGATCACATCTCGGTGAACGTCTGCTTCGCCTGGGCTATGAAGTGGTTGTGCTTGATAATTTTAATGATTACTATAATCCCGATATCAAGCAACGCAACATCGAATTCATTAAGGACCATTCATCCTATACTCTCGTTAAGGGTGACATTCTGGATTGGGATGGATTGAACAGTCTTTTTAAGAAGCATTCTATTGAAGGTATCATTCACCTGGCGGCCAGGGCCGGTGTCAGGCCGTCTATTGAGCAGCCCCGATTGTATCAGAAGGTGAATGTGGAAGGTACGGTGAACCTTTTGGAAGCGGCCTGCCGGTATCGTGTGCCGAAATTCCTCCTGGCCTCATCCTCTTCTGTTTATGGGAACAATACAAAAGTGCCTTTCAGTGAGACCGATTCGGTGGATCATCCGGTTTCTCCATATGCCGCAACCAAAAAAGCCTGTGAACTCATCGCCTACACTTATCATTCCATGTACAAAATACCGGTTACCTGTCTGCGATTTTTTACGGTATATGGACCCAGACAGCGTCCCGATATGGCGATACACAAGTTTACCGCCCAAATGGTAAGGGGTGAAGAGATACTGATGTTTGGTGACGGATCCACACAGCGGGATTACACATATATTGATGATATTATTCAGGGTCTGGAACAGGCCCTGAATCATTGCACCGAGGGATACAAAATATACAATCTCGGAGAATCCCGAACAATCAGGCTGATGGATCTGATCAATTTGCTGGAGAAGGCTCTCGATAAACCGGCCCGAATAAAAAAAATGCCGCTTCAGAAAGGGGATGTAAAAACCACATATGCGGACATCAGTCTGGCGCAAAAAGAACTAGAGTATAGTCCCCGTTTTTCGATTGAGGAGGGTATCTCCCGTTTTGTGAGTTGGTACTGCAAAGAGCTGGGGAGAGATCGTTAATCCATGGTACGTGAAAAAGAACTTTTTCTGGTTCGCCTGATGCAGGTTACTGATGTTGTGATGATCATTATCGCATTTGTTTCGGCATATTTCGTCACGCTGCTTCTTAAAATTTTCTTCGATTTGGGCCCTCTGGCTTTTGCGACTACATTGTCTCTGGATGGTGTAATCTTCTTTCTTCAAAATCACTTGTGGCTGGTTCTTATCACCGTTCCTACCTGGGTAGGACTCATGACTCTGGATGGTTTATACAAAGAAATACGAACCAAGCTGTTTCTGGAAGTCATGTGGAAGGTTATTCGTACAGGTCTGGTCGCGGTTCTTTTCCTTGGAAGCGGTGTTTTTCTCCTGAAAATGACGCTCACCAGCCGTTTATATGTAGGTATTTTTGCCATTAACGCCGTTATCTGTCTGGGATTGACAAAATATATCTGGAGAAAATTTCTCGATTATTCCTTCCGCCAGGGTTATAACCTGGTCAATATGTTGATTGTCGGCACTGGCAAAAGGGCTCAGGATTTTATCCAGGTGGTTCAGGCTCATTCCAACTGGGGTCTCAAGATTATCGGTCTGGTCGATGATGATCCAAAGTTGTTGGGCAAATCGATTCGCAATTATCCGGTTATCGGCCGTATTCGTGATATTCCCCGGCTTCTCAGGGAAAACATTATCGATCGGATTATATTTGTCGTACCCAGAATGTGGCTGAATCGGATCGAAGAAGCCATTCACCATTGCGAACGGGAAGGTGTCTATGTTGCCGTTTCCGTTGATCTCTATCATCCGAAGCTGGCGCATCTTCGACTGACCGATTTCGCCGGGACTCCGCTTATCGTTTTTCAAACTTCTCAGGCAAAAGAGTGGCAGGTGTTTTTCAAACGTCTTGTTGATATATTCATTTCTTTTACAGCCATTCTTATCTTGCTGCCTGTTTTCATTCTAACCGGTTTAGCCATACGTCTCACTTCACCCGGACCGGTTTTCTTTCGGCAAACCCGATGCGGTCTGAATGGTCGAAAATTTGTTTTATTGAAGTTCCGCTCCATGGTTCAGGGAGCGGACATGAGAAAGCGCGAGCTGCAGCGCCAAAACGAGATGGATGGGCCGGTATTCAAGATGAAGAGGGATCCGCGCATCACTCCGGTAGGACGTTTCATGAGGAAATTCAGCATCGATGAACTCCCGCAATTGTTCAATGTTTTTCGCGGAGACATGAGTCTTGTGGGTCCCAGACCTCCGATTCCGGCAGAAGTGGAACTGTATGAAAGCTGGCAGCGCAGGCGTCTCTCCATGAAACCCGGGTTGACCTGTATCTGGCAGGTAAGCGGCAGAAATAAAATCGATTTCGAACGGTGGATGGAAATGGATCTGCAATACATCGATACATTTTCACTGTGGCTCGATTTCAAACTGCTCGTCCGAACCCTATTTGTTGTATTAACGGGATACGGCGCATCTTGAAATCAGATTGAAAACAATATCGACAGGAATAATCATCGCCAGGGGGGCACGTGCTTAAGCAGAAGTGACTGAAAAAAAGGATAATTCAATGAACATTTTGATGGTCGCTCCGGAACCGATCTTCGAACCCAGGGGGACGCCTTTAAGTGTGGTTGGACGCTTAAAGGCGCTTTCTGATATGGGGCATCATGTGGATCTGCTGACTTATCCGATGGGACGGAGTATCGATCTGCACAGTGTACATATACACAGGACTCCAAGAATTCCCGGAATCCGAAAAATCAAGATCGGTCCGTCTCTGGCCAAGGTTCCTCTCGATCTCTGCCTGATGCTGAAGACATTTCATTTTCTGTGGTCGCGCTATGATGTTCTGCACACGCATGAAGAAGCGGGTTTCTGGGGTACTCTATTCGCGGGATGGTTTCGCGTTCCGCATATCTATGACATGCATTCCAGTCTGCCCCAGCAGCTGGAGAATTTTGAATTCTCCCGATCCAGGTTATTGAAACGGATTTTTGAATGTCTGGAAAGATGGGTCCTGAACCGCGCCGGCTGTGTGATTACGATCTGTCCGGATCTGGCTGAACATGTACAGAAAGTGATCCCCGAAAAAGGATCGGTCCTGATCGAAAATGCAATCGATTATGCGGAAGTGTTTGGTGAAGAGGACCTTTCGGAACAGATTCGGACTCGGTACCAACTCGATGGACATCGCGTCGCTCTGTATGCCGGGACGTTTGAACCGTATCAGGGATTGGGGCTTCTGTTGAAAGCCGTCGCCATTTCGGCGGCTCAGCTGCAAGACGTGAAATGGATTCTGGTAGGGGGACGTCCCGATCAAGTGGAAAACGCGCGAATACTGGCAGCAGAACTGGGCATTGATTCACGCTGTATATTTACAGGTCAGGTGGAACCCGGCGAAGTCAACAGCTATATGCGATGCGCCCATTGCCTTCTTTCGCCCCGTACAACAGGAACCAATACTCCTTTAAAAATCTATTCCTATTTGCGGTCAGGAGTGCCCATCGTGGCGACCCGTTTGTGGACGCACACTCAGGTTTTAAATGATCAGACAGCTTTTCTGGCCGATCCCACGGAAGAAGATTTTGCCCGGGCTATGATTGATGCTTTATCCAAAGAGGATCAAGCGCACCGTCGGGCCGTGCATGCACGGGCACTGGCGCACCAACGGTACAGTTATGATCACTACAAGGAGAAACTGACAGCCGCGCTGCGCAAAGCCACAGGGACGGGGGGCTGATATGTGCGGCATCTGCGGAATAGTCAACCGGGAATCCGAAAATATTCCCGATGAGCAAATATTGACCCGGATGTGCGAAACCCTGCGTCATCGGGGTCCCGATGATTCCGGCCGAACGGTGATGGGACCTGCCGGACTGGCAATGCGGCGGTTATCCATTATTGACCTGTCAACGGGCCATCAACCCATCGTCAATGAAGATGGCTCAATCGCCATCGTGTTCAACGGTGAGATTTACAATCATTTAATCCTGCGGAAAGAGCTGGAGGGTTTGGGCCATGTTTACCGCACAGCCAGTGATACGGAAACCATCCTTCACGGCTACGAGGCGTGGGGTGTGTCTTTTTTTGAACGTCTGAACGGTATGTTCGGTGTGGCAATATGGGATTCGAATACTGGATCGCTGCTTCTCGGAAGAGATCGACTGGGAATCAAACCCCTCTATTACAGTGCGAATGCCGAACGGATCCTTTTTGGATCGGAAATCAAGGCCATCCTTGCCTGCCCCGACGTGAAGCGGGATCTGGATCTGACGGCTCTGAACAATTATTTTACCTTTGAATACATCCCTTCTCCCAGATCCATCTTCGAAGACATACGCAAACTGGAGCCGGGTCACTGGCTGAGATGGAGCCGGGGAGAATGGGAGAGCAAGCCTTACTGGACTTTGAAAACCGTTGAAACTCCAATCAGCGAAGAAAAGGCTGTTGAGACTCTGCGGGCTCTTTTCCAGGATTCGGTAAAACTCCGTCTGCTTTCCGATGTGCCTCTCGGAGCTTTTCTGTCCGGCGGGATCGATTCATCCGTGATGGTCGGCGCGATGGCCGGCTACTCTCCGGAACCGGTAAAAACATTTTCCATCGGATTCAAGGAATCCTCATACAATGAATTGTCCTATGCCCGGGCGGTCTCGAGAAAATACGGCACGGAACACCATGAATTCATTCTGGAGGCTGACGCTCTGGCGCTGACGGAGAAACTGATCCGCCATCTGGATGAACCTTTTGGTGATTTTTCCATTTTCCCGACGTATCTGGTCTCCAGGATGGCACGAAAGTTTGTCAAGGTGTCCCTTTCCGGTGACGGCGGTGATGAACTGTTCGGTGGTTACGATACCTATCGCGCTCAATTATTCGACAGGCGTTTTTATCATCGCCTTCCCCGGGTCCTGAAAAGAAAACTGATTGAAAAGATTGTTATGGGCCTGCGTCCTACAGAGCAGAAAAAGGGATGGATCAACAGCAGCCGGCGTTACGTACAGGGCACACTTCTTCCCAAAGAGCTGGGTCATGTCCGCTGGATGGTCTTTCTTGATCAGGCAGAACGCGAAGCCTTCTTTCTACGGGATATACACGAAGCGATGCATCCGAATCCCTATGATTTTATTGATAAATATCGTACTGCAGCCACCCATGTCGGCGAAGTGAGCCGGGCCGGATTTGTGGATGTCAATACGTATCTGGTCGACAATATTTTGGTCAAGGTCGACCGGATGTCCATGGCCGCCTCTCTGGAAGCACGGGTTCCGTATCTGGATCACCGCCTTGTGGAACTCGCTTTCCGACTGCCTCCGCACCTGAAAATGAGAGGATTTGACACCAAGGTTCTGCTGAAAAAGGCATTCTGGTCATCCCTGCCCCCTGAAGTTCAGAAACGCGGCAAACAGGGTTTCAGTATACCCATCAAGAACTGGATACGCGCCGAACTGAAACCCATGATGCTGGATCTGCTCTGTGAATCACGGCTTCGCCGTCAGGGACTCTTCAATGCCGTCTTCATTCAGAATCTTATCGGTGAGCACCTGAGCGGCTCACACAATCACAGCCATAAGTTGTGGTCTTTAATGGTTTTTCAGCAATGGATGGATTCCTACGGAAAAACCGAACGGAATCGAAAAGGAGAAAGATCTTGTTGATGATTCGAGAATTCAGGCCTGAAGATGCGGAAGCGATCAGCCTTTTTATGCATACCCATTTTTTGCAGGGAGTGGATAATATTGTCCGCTCTCACGCTCCGGATTATTATCGATGGAAATACAATGAGACTCCCTGGGGAAAACCCGCCGCATACGTCGCCGAATATAAAGAAAGACTGATCGGGCTGTTCTGCGTGCTTCCCAGAATGATGCTGATCAACGGGAAACCGCGGCGTGCGGGAGAAACGTGCGATGCATATATCGCTCCTGATTTCCAGGGGAAAGGTGTGTTTTTCAAACTGATCGCCCGGGCGTTTCAGGCGGTCAGGGAGCAAGGCATCGACATGTTTTACACAACAGCCAATCCGGCGACTTATGACATTTGGACGGGGCCTTTTCGATTCCGGTCCGTCTTCGATTACCGCAATTTGGTTCGGCCTGTACGATTTGATTCGATCATCCATGAGAAAATCCATATAAAGCCTTTATCTACTTTCATCGGAAAAAGTTTTTCATTATCTTATAAGTTACTTTATCCCTTTACTCGGATTCGGAGTGCTGATTGGGAACCGGCTGCAGAAGACCAACCCTTTTTCGATGATCTTTGGCGGAAGGCCTCGGTTCATTGGAAGCATGGGCTGATCAGGGATGGAGAATACATGCGGGTTCGTTTTTTCTCATCTCCGGAGAATTATTCAATTTATGCGGCATCCCATGATGGACACCCTCTCGGTTATGCCGTTTTAAAGATGACATTGTGGCGTGAGATGTCTGTCGGACATGTGGTGGATCTCCTGCCTGTGAAGAATGATCCGCTGCTGATTCGAAACATTCTTTCGGCAGCCGTTCATTCTCTGAAGGCGATGGGTGCCGTACTGATCTCTTCCTGGGCGGTTCCCGGAACTCTACTGTTTGATCAGTTGCGGCGTTTGGGCTTTCAACCCCGGCGCAAAGTGTTCCATCTGCTTATCGGCGGAGAGATCGATGAATCCGGTTCTGATTCTCTGTTCGAACATGATACATGGTGGTACACACACGGAGATTCAGACAATGTTTAATGATTTTTACGATCATTTGGACACCATTCTTACTGAACAAGGAGAACTCTATGGCGGACACTAAACTGGAAACAGTTATTCGGGACACATTCAAGCTGAATTCTGAACAGCCTCTCGACGATATCGCACCCGGATCCATTCCGCAATGGGATTCGCTGGGTCATGTCGCGTTGATTCACGCCGTGGAAAATGCATTCGGCGTTCATTTTACAGTGGATGAGATCGCCCAAATCGAATCACTGGACACTCTGAAGGAGGTTTTAAAACGTCATGTATCGGCATAAACACGGTTGTTCCCTGACGGAACTTCTAAAACAATCCGCTTCGCGCTGTGGAGACAAGATCGCTTTGGGTGATGCGAAGATGCAAGTTACATACCGGGTTTTAAACAATCGGATTCGATGTCTCGCTTCCGCATTCATCGATCAGGGCTTAAAACGCGGAGACCGGGTCGCTTTTGTTTTCCCCAATTCGGTTGATTATGTCATCGTTCACTATGCCGTCATGGCGGCGGGCGGTGTCAGTGTCCCGGTGGACAACTTCTTTACACCCAGAAACCTCGCCTATCAAATAGAGAACACGGGTTCACAATTTCTGCTCTTTGACCGGATGCATTGGGACAAAGTAGCCCGGACCGGGCTCGATCAGTTTGATTTTCTGGCATCCAACGGTCCGGCTTCGGGAAACAAGCCCGACTGGGCCGGTCGAGTATTCAGTCTTCAGGATCTGGTCTGCGGTAAAGAAAAATCGCTGCCCGAAATTGAACCCGATGATCAGGCCATGATCATCTACACAACGGGAACCACAGGCCGGCAGAAAGGGGTCATGCTGACCCATCGGAATCTGGCCGTTTCGGCCATGAACATCATGGAACGCTGTGAAGTGACTGAAAACGATTGTGAATTGACCGCTCTTCCCCAGACCCGGCTTTTCGGTCTGGCCCATATACACGGTTATCTGGCACTGGGCGCGAGAATGATGCTGGTTCGCAACATGATTTTACCCCAAAAGGTCCTGCCTTTGATCGAAAAGATCGGAGCAACCAGTTTCCCCCATGTGCCGACCGCCTTTTATACGCTGATGGATCATTACCCGGAGCTTCTTCGGGAATACGGCTCCAGGCTTCGATATATTCTCATGTGTTCCGCCCCGCTGAAACCGGAGCGGTACAGGCAATTAAAAACCATGCTGCCGTCTGTCAGACTGTTTACTTCCTATGGGCTGACAGAGGCGGCACGGTCGACCATCATCGAACTGGACAGGCACCCGGAGAAATTGCTCTCGGTGGGAACACCGACTCCCGGCATGACCATCCGCATCATTGACGGCGACCGAATCGTACCCACCGGTGAAGAAGGCGAGGTGGTTCTGGATGGCTCTATCGTGACGCCCGGCTACTGGAATCTGCCGGAAGAGAACCATAGGGTTTTCAGCCCCCATGGATTCCGGACGGGCGATCTTGGAAAGCTTGACGAGGAGGGTTTCTTATATATAGTGGGACGAATCAAGGACATTATCAATGTTTCAGGTCTGAAGGTGAATCCTCTGGAGATCGAGGAGGAACTGAAGAAGTTCGAGGGACTGGAAGACGCGGCTGTGGCCGGGTTTCCCGATGAAAAGGGGTCTCTCAATGAAAAGATTGTCGCTTTCTATGTCTCTTCCGATGGCAAAGATCTGGATGAGAAAGCGTTGCGAGACCATTGTTACAGGCAACTGGAAAGTTTTAAAGTCCCAGTGCATTTCCAACGTATAAATGAAATTCCCAAAACAGTATCGGGCAAGATACAGCGGGTCAAACTGAGGGAGAGCCATTCATTTTAGAATCTTCAGGTTGAAACCGGAGAGAAAATTTTATGATTGGACGAGGAGGCAGCATGGACGAAAAGCTGGAGCAGATCAAAGAATATTGGAATCAGCGCATTCATGATATGGAGATGACGGAGCATGCTCTCGGAACCCTCGGGTTCTTCAATGATCTGGAGGCTTACCGGTATGAAAAACTGAATTATCTGCCCGGCGTGGTGAATTTTGAATCTTTCAGTGGGAAGAAAGTTCTGGAGATCGGCTGCGGTATCGGGACCGATCTGGTACGGTTCGCCCGGGGAGGGGCCATCGTCACGGGGGTGGATTTATCGGAAACCGCGGTTGATCTGGCGGTAAAGAATTTTCGTCTGCACAATCTCGAAGCCGATTTGAGAGTCGGGAATGGAGAATCACTGGAATTTCCGGACAATACCTTTGATGCCGTGTACGCGCACGGCGTGCTGCAGTACACGGCGGATATAACCAGGATGATTCATGAAAGCTTCCGAGTATTGAAATCCGGAGGCGTGTTTATCGGCATGCTCTATAACCGCAAGGGCTGGCTGAATGCGATGTCAAGTTTATTCAAGGTGGACCTGGAACATGACGACGCGCCCGTGTTCAACCTTTACACGCAGCAGGAATTTAAAAAATTTCTGGGCTTATTTCATGAGGTTTCCATCGTGCCCGAACGGTTTCCTGTCAAGTCCAGGCTTCAGAAGGGGTGGAAAGCGTTCTTTTTCAATACTGTTTTTGTGGGATTTTTCAATCTGATCCCGCGGGCCTGGGTCCGCCAATGGGGCTGGCATCTCATGGGTTTTGGAGTCAAGAACGATGCGTAAACATTTGGAAGCCCTGAGAGAGGAAGCAAAAAGTGTGTTTCAGGGCGCCTATCCTCCGTTTGTTATGGGGCGGGACCGGCTGGATCATATTCCGGTCTTCAGTTTTCACAGTGTGGACCCGTCCGGATTCGAAGCGCAGCTGCGCCATCTGAGCCGCAACGGCTACCGGACTTTGAAGGCGGGTGAGGTTGTTAACTGCATACAGAGTAACCGGGAACTGGACAGAAAGAGCGTGGCTCTCACTTTCGATGATGGACGCAGAAGCGTATGGGCCGTAGCTTATCCGCTTTTGAAAAAGTATCGATTTACGGCAACGGTATTTCTGATACCCGGAATTGTGGGCGAATCCAGGCATGCGGGTCCGTGCTGGAGCGGAAGGGGAGGTTCTTTCAGCGAGGAATGGCGAAGATGCGACATGTCATTACAGCCTGTCTTGAATTGGGAAGAGATACGTATCATGCATGAACAGGGAGTGATCGATTTTCAGGCGCATACTTTGACTCATCAGAGAATACCGGTCTCTCAGCGGATTGTCGATTTCGTTCATCCCGGATTAATACAAAGTCATCTCTTCCAGTTTACCATTCCGTACATGAAGGGCATCGATCCCTTGAAAGACGCCGAAGCCATACTGGGAGCCCCGGTTTATGAAAACGCGCCTGCCATGGGCGGCCGTCCGATGTATTCGGAAAATGAGGAGGTCCGAAGGCGCTGTGTGGAAACGGTTCGTCTTGAAGGACATGCTTTTTTTAACAGGCCGGACTGGCGGCGTCTGTTGAGAAAGCGTGCGGCAGAGGCGGCTTCATCGGCACAATCGGATTCGGTTTTTGAGAACCCGGAATCCCGTATGAAGCGCATGATCCGGCAGCTTCGGCAATGCCGTGAGATCATTGAAGAAAGGATTCCGGATCATCGGGTCATCCATCTGGCCTATCCCTGGGGAGCGGGGTCTGAAACCTCGATACAGGCATCGGCTGCGGCGGGTTTTATATCCAATTTCTGGGCCACACGGCCGTATCATGCGGTCAATCGAACCGGTGATGATCCCTTCCGGCTGGTCCGGCTGAAACACGATTTCATCCTCCGTTTACCGGGAGAAGGACGCAGATCTTTTCCAGCATTGTGGGCTGGCAAATTGATTCGAAGAGTTACAGGAAATATCGATTATTAGAGGTTTTATGAAACGCGATACACGGTTATTGACAAAGAAAAACTACGAGCTGATCGTGGTAGGGGGCGGTATTTACGGCGCGGCTGTTGCCTGGGACGCCGCACTTCGGGGGCTGTCGGTCGCCCTGGTCGAGCAGGGCGATTTCGGATCTGGCACGACATTCAACAGCCTGAAAATTGTTCACGGCGGACTGCGCTATCTGCAAACACTGGATCTCAAACGTTTCAGGGAATCGGTACGGGAGCGTATGATTTTGATGCGTATTGCGCCCCATCTTGTCCATCCCATGCCCTGCGTTATGCCGACTTACGGTCATATGATGAAAGGCCCCGAAGTCCTTCTGGCCGGACTGACCCTGAACGATATTCTCAGTGCCGATCGGAACCGGCTTAAGGATCCGGAGAAGAAGATACCCGGAACCCGTCTTTTATCCGCGAAGCAGACACGGGAAATGCTGCCCGGTATCGATTCTGCGGGGATCAACGGAGGTGCCTTCTGGACCGATGCCCAAATGACCAGTTCAGAGCGGATGGTCATAGCCTTTATCCTGTCAGCCGTGGCGAAAGGGGCTCAGGCTGTCAATTATATGAAAGCCAGGGAAATTCTGGTTCAGGGAAGAAAAGCCGTTGGTATCAGGGCCGAAGACCGGCTGACCGGACGGAAACTGGAGATCAGAGGCGATGCGATTGTCAATGCCGCGGGAGGGTGGGCCGGTGACTGGCACGGCGATTCGGCGACACATTGTCTGCCGCTGCTGTCCACGGCTATGAACCTGGTTGTCAGAGGACATCTTCTCCATGAAAGCGCGGCCGGAATCTACGGACGGTATGAGTATCCCGTGCCTGACGGATACCATCAGGGAAGGCATCTGCTTTTTATGGCGCCGTGGAGACAATATACCTTGATCGGAACCTATCACAGGCCCTATGAAGAATCCGATGTGCATCTCAGGGTCACCGAGAACGAGATTTTGAGTTTTTTGAATGAGATTAATTCCAGCCGCACGGAACCGGTTCGCCGCGATTCGGTCACCTTTTTCTACAAAGGATTTCTGCCCATGGACGGTATAAATCCGAAAACCGGAGAAGTCCAATTGACCAAACACTATCGAATCATCGAACACGAGCGTGAGAACGGGTTGAAGAATCTGATCACTGTGGCGGGTGTCAAGTATACCACGGCCAGGGATGTGGCGGCTAAAACCGTGGATTTGGTTTTTTGTAAAAGAGGAAATAAAGTGCCGCCTTGCAGGACGCATTGTACTCCGCTTATGGGTGGCCATATTTACCGATTTGATGATTTTCTCAACCGAACGCGGAAAACCGCGCCAGGGCTGCCTGAATCCGTGATCGACCATCTGGCTGTGCATTACGGATCCGATACTTCCGCTCTTTACCGGTATCTGGATGATGATGAGTCGCTTCGCGAGTCCCTTCCCGGATCCAGAGAAGTCATCGGAGCACAAATCGTTCATGCCGTTCGGGAAGAGATGGCTGTGCACCTGGCGGATGTGGTGCTGCGGAGAACGGCTCTGGGTTCCGGAGAATGTCCGTCTGAAGAAGCACTGGAAATCTGCGCGCGGCTTATGGGTTTGGAACTTCGCTGGAATGCCGCGAAAAGACAGAAAGAGATTCGGGCTGTTCAATCCATATACAAGCCCTTCAAACCGATTAAGGAGTGAACATGAACACAGATCTTGTGACCGGGGTCACCGGTTTTACCGGCGGTCATCTCGCCCGCTATCTGCTTAATAAGGGACGGTGCGTCAGAGGACTGGCTCTTCCCGGAATCGACACGAACGATCTGGAAAAGGACGGCATAGAAATCATTGCCGGAGACCTTACAAAGCCGGATACATTGAAGCGGGCGATTCGAGGAGTGGACCGCGTCTACCATATCGCTGCTGTTTACCGTGAACAGGATGTGCCCAGAAAACACTTCTTTGAAGTCAATGTCGGCGGAACACGCAATCTGCTGGAAGTCGCGAAGGGAGAAGGAGTCGGACGCGTGATCCATTGCAGCACTGTCGGTGTTCAGGGAGAGATTGCGGATCCGCCGGCTACAGAGGAAACTCCCTGTAGTCCCGGCGATTATTATCAGGAATCCAAACTCGAGGGAGAGCGTCTGGCTCTCGAATATGCGAAAGCCGGGCTGCCTCTGGTTGTATTCCGGCCGGTCGGAATATACGGACCCGGTGATGATCGCTTCCTGAAACTCTTTCGATTCATTCAGAAGGGGAAATTCCGCATGCTCGGTTCCGGGCGCGTGCTCTATCATTTGACCTATATCGATGATCTGGTGGAGGGAATTTACCTGGTGGGACAAAAACCGAATATCGAAGGAGAGATATTCACCCTGGCTGGAGACCGATACACTACCCTGAATGAACTGGTAGCCGTTATCGCCGAAGTGCTGGGTGTTGAAATTTCTCTGCGGCGGTATCCTGTATGGCCAGTGTGGATTGTCGGAGCGCTTTGTGAGATGATTTGTACACCTCTTCGGATACAGCCGCCGATTTACCGCCGCCGGGTCGATTTTTTCATCAAGGATCGGGCTTTTGATATCACCAAGGCGAAAACCCGGCTTGGATACGCGCCCCGTGTGGATTTGAAAACCGGTCTTTCCCGAACCGCGCAATGGTACAAAGAACAGGGTTTGATAGAATGAGACGGTATGGTGAAAAAAGATGATATGGAAATTCAGAAGGCTCTGTCCGTAAAGGGCGGACGCCTGGGTCAGTATCAGGAACTGATCGTGGGAAAGCGCGGCCTGGGGAATTTTATTTTATACGAACTGATCACCGCGCTGGCCGGCCGAATGCCGGGCGCATTGGGCCTCTATCTGCGTGCCAGGCTGTATCCCCGAATTCTGGGATACGCCGGACGGGGTGTGCTTTTCGGCCGTGATGTGGTTCTGAGGCACCCGTGGAAGATATTTATCGATGACGGGGCTGTGATTGATGACGGTTGTGTGCTGGACGCCAAGGGAGATGCAAACCGGGGTATTTTTATCGGACGTGAGGCTTTTATCGGCCGTCATTCGATGCTGTTCTGCAAGAACGGGGACATCATTTTGGGTGAAAAGGTCAATATCGGCTTTAATGCCATGATCTATTCAGCCAGCGAGGTACGAATAGGCGACAGCGCGCTCATTGCGGCCTACTCCTATCTTGTGGGGGGAACGCATCACTTTGAAGATCCGACAATTCCCGTACTGGAACAAAAGCGGTCCTCCAGGGGCATTCAGGTGGGTCCCGGCGGATGGATCGGTGCTCATGTGACGATATTCGACGGTGTGCATATTGGCAAGCATGTTGTCATAGGAGCGGGATCTGCGGTTCACCGTCGGCTGCCGGATTACTGTGTGGCGGCAGGCAATCCGGTTACCATTATCAACCGAAGGCGGGTGGAAGAGGAACCGGTTCGGCATCTCAGCGTAACGGTAGGCATCATCAATTACAACGGAGCCGGTGTCTTGAAAGAGGCCCTCGAATCGGTACAGAAACAGGATGCCGACATACATGAAATCATATTGGTTGATAACGAGTCTACGGATGACAGCGTGCGTTTTGTACAAAAGCGGTTTCCGAATGTTCGTATCATCAGCATGAAAAACCGGGGGCCGAATCCGGCCAGAAACCGGATTCTGCGTGAGGCTGGAACAGACCTTGTACTGCTTATGGATAATGATATCGTTCTGGATCCGGACTATGTTTCCAGGCTGGAGGCGGTTCTCAGAGACCGGCCCGACGCAGGAGCCGTCAGTGGCCGAATCTGCTGGTACGACCATCCCGACTCTTTGCAATACAGCGGAGCCCATATCCATTTCGCCGGTGCCGCCAGTCAGAACCGGCTGATGCTGCCCCGTCCCCTGGAGGTGGGAGTGGTTCCGGCCGGAGCCGTTATGGTGCGGCGGCAGGCTGCCATGCAAATCGAAGGTTTCGACGAAGATTTTTTCTACGGGTGGGCCGATGGAGATTTCGCTTTTCGAATGACTCTGGCCGGCTTTTCCTGTCTGTTCGATGCGCAAGCTCGCGTACTGCACCGGAAGGTCAAAAAGGGCATGCCATGGGTTCGATATCAGGTGCGAAATCGATGGTGGTTTATTCTGAAGACCTATCGGTTCCGGACTTTGATCCTGACTTTTCCCGCTGTTGTCCTCTACCAGACCGCTGTGGGAGTGTATTTGATTCTGAAGGGACATTTTCTTGATTATTGCCGGGGTTGTCTGGATGTCTGGAGTTCTTTGGGGATGATCCGGAAAAAACGAAAGTTCGTCATGAAAATGCGGGTGGTTTCGGACCGACAGGTGCTGGGAAGCCGAAGCATCGATCTGCTGGGAGATACAAGCGGCTCCAACTGGGTCCAGCCTTTTGTGATCTTTTTCAACGGGCTGCTTCGTCTCTATTGGTTTATGATCAAATCTTTTGTCAATTGAGGAGTTTTCATGCTGCTGGGAATCATCGGGTCCCGCGCCGTCCAACATTTGCGAAATGTATTTCCGGAACATTCAAGGGATTCTTGGGAATATCACCAAACCCCCGATGGACGATGGTTCGTGTGGTCCGAAGCCGAGAAGAAACGAGACCATCAAATCATGCTCGTGACACCAGAGCCCGGAGTCTTTCTCTGGCAGGGAGAGTGGTATCCGCGGCCTCAGTCAATCAAGCCGGCACTCCTGGAATTGAACAGTCGGCTGATCCATAATCCCGTGGATACGCTGGCTGAAATCAACGGAGCTTTTTCGCTGGCCAGCTGGGATGAAGGAAAACGGACATTGCTGATCGCCCGTGACGCGGTGGGCATTCAGCAGATGTTTTATGCCGAACTGAATGACGGGATGGTTTTTTCCAGCCGCCTTCGCCCATTGGCCCGTCTGCTCGGTATGGATTCGAATCTGCATTATCCGGCGCTTATTCAGTACTTGACCTTCTGTTACCATGTCGGCGAAGAGACGATACTGGCTCCGATACGGCGCCTCGGTCCGGGGCAGCTGCTTAAATGGGAAAAGGGGAGGATCCGAGTATATACCTATTGGCGGCCCCGATTCCGGCCTGTTCCCCGGCCACTGAAAACCCTGGCCGAAGAAATTCGGGAGGAGCTTGAAAGAGCCGTCCATATTCGGGCCTTGGGATTGAAAAAAGCGGGTGTTTTTCTCAGCGGCGGGCTGGATTCCTCGTCGGTGGTTTCTCTTCTTCATCGGGAAGGCATTGAAGATTTACGAACTTTTTCTTTTCGCTGCCGCGGAGAATCCTTTGATGAATCTCCATTCGCCAGACGAGTTGCAGAAACATTTCATACCAGCCATACAGAAATTGAGTATCGGCCGCAGGACATACTCCTGGCCGGGAAGATGGCCGGATTCATGGATGAACCGTTCTGTGATGTGGGAATCAACATTGCCACGTTTCTGCTGGCTCGAAAGGCCCGTGAGGAAGTGGATGCTCTTTTTACCGGAGACGGGGGTGACGAATTGTTCGCCGGTCATCCCGTGTATATGGCCGACAGGGCAGCCCGTTTTCTTCCGGAAACGCTGCTCGCGCCGTTCTTTGTTCTGGGAAGACGCTTTCCCGATTCGGACATGAAAAAAGACTGGAAGGTCAAGATCAAACGCTTCTCGGAGAGCGTGGCCTATCCCCGGTCGCTGGGAACAAATCGGTGGAGGGCCTATTACAGGCCTGCTGAACTCCAATCGCTGCTGCTCTTTGATGATGTTGTGGATGATTCGATCATGTTCGGCCCGCTGAGCGTTGTTCATGAAAAAACCCGGGGGCTGGACGGCCTGAGCCGAAGCCTGGCCGGAGATTATCAGACTGTGGTCCAGTTTTATCTCCGCCGCATGGAAATGGCCCGTGTCATGGGAATGATTCCCCGTTTTCCCATGCTGGACATACAGATTGTCGATTATTGTGCCGGAGTGCCTTCTTCCTGGAAAATACGAGGATTATCGGATTCAAAATATATCGAGAAAAAGGCTGTGGAAACGCTGCTTCCCCGTGATATCGTGTACAGGAAGGACAAACTGGGCCATTCCATTCCTTTGAAAAACTGGATGCGCGAAGAACCAGCTGTTCGGCAAATGTTTTCGGATTTGCTGTCTTCAGAAACAATCGGACGCAGGCATCTGTTCAATCCGTCAAAAATAGAACAGATGATGAAGGAACATGAACGCAAGGAACGGAACCATTCCCACCGTCTTTGGGCGCTTGTCATTCTGGAACTCTATTTGCAATCGTTACAGAACGCTGTATTCCCCTGGGAAGAAAAATCGAGATAATAAGAGGACAATGTGGATATCAGGGCGAAAAAACGAATTCACAAAATATTGAGGCTCTGCATCAGTGTGGCGATTCTGATTTTTCTGTTCAGCCGCATTGATCTAAAGACGCTTTGGCATCATATGCGCACAGCGGACAAGGGACTTCTGATCCTGGCTTTGGGGCTGGATTTTTTCGGACAATTTATCATGGCCTGGCAAATTTATCTCATTCTGAATATGCGGCAGGCGGTGATCCGATTTTGGAATTTATACAAGATTATCCTTGCCACATCGTTTGTCGGTAAATTTTTGCCCACGAGTCTGGGTCTCGATACACTTCGCATGGTCAGTTTGGCCAAGGCAACGCGAAATGCGGTTACATCCATCTCTTCAATACTGATTCTGAGGGTTTTGGGTGTTATCTCCATTTTATTATTCGCCTCCGTGGCGGTGATCAGCGGTCGGTATCTGCATCAGAGTATCGAAACCCTTCTGGTTTTCGGTCTTCTTTCTCTGATTATCCTTATTCTGGTGATGGGCAATCACCGCGGAATACGGCGGCAAATTGCCCGAGGCGCGCTGCGTATAAAAATTCCCGAAAAGTATGTGCAATTGGCGGGAGATATCGCGCATTCTTTTTTCCAGTTCCGGGGCCGCCCTGTCCGTCTTGGAATCTTGTTTCTGTTGTGTATGACTTATCAGGCCAATCGGGTGATGGTCAACTTTGTGGTTTCAGAGTCTATGCATCTGGGAATTCCATTGGGGTATTTCTTTCTTTTCATACCCGTGGTGCTGGTACTGGCCATGCTTCCTCTTTCACTGGGAGGTCTGGGAGTCCGGGAAGGCGGCAAGGTCGTGTTTCTCGTCCGCATGGGAGCCACAACGGCCCAGGCTATGGGGGTTTCTTTGATCGTATTCGGAATCAATCTGGTGATTGGACTTCCAGGCGGTATTGTCTATTTCCTCGAAGGCTTGTCCGGACACAATGACGAACAAAAGGAAACGGTGGAGAACGGCAGTCCATGAGCACACCGGTTGGACATATGCTTGCCGCGGGAACCGTGTACCAGGGTACAGGACCGCATTCGCTCAATCCCGTATGGATGCTTGCGTGGATCGGAGTGATGGCCAATCTGCCTGACGGAGATTTACTGTTCGGTTTTTTTTCGGGAAATCCCAACCTGTATCACCATCAATGGACGCACAGCCTGTTCTTTGGCCTGGTCATGGGTGTTTCCGCGGGTCTGATTTTTTACCTTATCAGATCCGATTCGAGTCTGCGTATGGGACTTTTAACCGGAGGAGCCATCATTTCCCATATCATTCTGGATTATTTTACCTGCGACAGCAGTCCGCCTTACGGACTTCAGATATTCTGGCCGTTCTCAAAAGCGTATTTCATCTCTCCGGTGATTCTGTTTCCTGATGTTCACAAGGCCAGTGACAGCGGACGGTTTCTCTCGAGTCTTTTCTGCCTGCATAATGCACGAACCGTTGCGGCGGAGTTTCTTTTTCTCGGGCCGGTCTTTGTAGCGGCATGGATTATTCGCCGAGCCCGCCAAAAGAGGAGGCCGATATGAAACCCTCTTCAGTAGCCCTGTCTGTTGTTGTCCCTCTCTTCAATGAAGTAAAGAATGCGCCTTTGCTTGTTCACCGGCTTCGAGATGTGCTGAACGCATTGGGACAATCCTATGAAATCGTTCTTGTCGATGACGGAAGCCGGGATGGTACCCGCAGGGAATTGCGCCGGCTTGCTCGCGAGATTTCGTGTCTGAAGATAATTCTTCTTCGAAGGAACTTCGGTCAGTCTGCGGCCATGGCCGCCGGATTTCGAAGAGTCCGTGGAGAGGTCATTGTCACCATGGACGGCGACCTGCAGAATGATCCGCGTGATATCCCCAAATTGCTGGAGAAAATGGCGGAAGGATTCGATGTGGTCAGCGGCTGGCGCAAGGACCGCAAGGATACTTTGATTCTGCGCAAAGTGCCTTCACGCCTTGCCAATCGCCTGATCTGCCTGATAACGGGTGTCCGTCTGCACGATACGGGATGCGCGCTGAAGGCCTATCGCCGTGAGGTTGTTCAGCATATCCGGCTTTATGGTGAGCTGCACCGGTTTCTTCCGGCTCTGGCCAGGGTGGAGGGAGCCAGAATATCGGAGATCGTGGTTCAGCATCATCATCGTCGGTTCGGCAAGTCCAAGTACAATATAACCAGGACATTTCGTGTTCTTATGGATTTGATCAGCCTCAATCTTTTTATCAATCATCTGACCAATCCGCTCAGATTTTTTGGAAAGATTGGAATCTGGTTTTTTCTTCTCGGCGGAGCGGGCGGCGGGTACGTGGCGTATCGCATGCTCTCTGATCGGGTTCCTCTTATTGATATGAATGTAATGATCACCGCGGTTTTTTTGTTTCTTGTAGCTGGTTTTCAATTTCTCTTTTTAGGATTGGTGGCCGGTCTGATCGTCAAGACCGGTGATCGACGGGGAGGTACACTCGCTCCACTCGAGGTATATTGTGGAGAAAAGTCTTGAGGAGATTTAAACCGTGAATGAACAGAATGAGAAGATTACGGTAATTGCCAGTTTTTATAATTTCGGCGACAGCGTTGTATCTTTTACTGAATCGCTGGAAGCTGTAATGACTCATATGGGCTTTGCCTGGGAAGCGGTGCTCGTGGATGATGGAAGTCGAGATGATACCTTTGAGCAATTAAAGAGAGCGGCACAGGCTCGGCCTTTTATGCGGGTTATTCGAATGCGAGCCATGTTCGGTGAGGCCGCTTCACTGGAGGCTGGTCTTCGGCATTCCAGCGGTGAGACGATTATTTTTATCAGCGGCCGGGTTCGGGTGAATCTGGACCGGCTTCCTGATTTTATCAATGCCCTGAAACATGATGATATGGTTTGTGGATGGAGGAAGCCGCGCCGTGATTCCTGGTTGAACCGGGCTGTCTCATGGATGTTCAATCGAATGGCATGCCGGCTTTCACGGATCAGACTGCACGATATCAACAGCGGTCTTTTGGTGACCACGCGTTCCGTGCTGAATCATGTTTCATTTTACGGGGATCTGGTCAATTTTATTCCCGTGCTGGCCAGCCAGCAGGGTTACCGGGTTTCGGAATTGCCTGTGGAGCAGCTGCCGGGACCATTTCGTACTTCACGTTACCCCAAAGAGTATCTTCAGCGGCTTCTGGACATGATTACTGTTTTTTTCCTGTCGCGGTACTCAAAAAAACCGATCCATTTTCTTGGTTTTGTGGGCACCTTGTTCGTGATCAGCGGACTGGGTATTGAAGTGTATCTGTTTATTTACCGGATTTTGCGAATCGGAGGCATTGCGGGAAGACCTTTATTGGTTCTGGGCGCCTTGCTGCTGGTTATCGGAATACAAATGATTTCCATTGGTCTTTTGGGTGAAATGCTGATATTTACCCATGCCGGTGATATTGAAGAGTATAATGTTGAAGCTGTCATTAACTCGGAAAAAGATCCCGGGTCCTGAAAAGGATGGCATAAATAATCAGGCCGGGTGAAGTTCGGTGTCCGATTGACTCGGAACCAGGATCCAGACAAGGCGCAAACTCAACCAAGGAGGACCGTTGAGTCGAATTCAGAGAGGGACATTGCTGTTATGCACCGGCTGGGGTATTCAGATTATATCGGGTTATTTAATCAATATGTGGCTGGGCCGGGAGTTAGGCGCCGTTGAGTATGGGATCTATGGGGTGATCATGGGACTGGTCGTATGGATCGAGGTGGGTGCTGTCAGTGGATTGCCGACAGCTGTTCAAAGATTCGTTTCAGCTCATGAAGATATGGCTTCGGCTATTGTTCGCAGCGTAGCCGGACTTCAGTTGATTACGATATTTGTATTTTTTTTACCCACATTTCTGCTGTCACCGGTTATCGGTCATGTATTCGGTAATGTGAGGCTTGGTTATTATCTGCAGATCGCTATATGCGATATATGGCTATATGGTTTTTTCTTTGTGACCATGTTTCTGCAGAATGGACTGCACCGATTCGGCCGTCAAGCTGTTTTAATAGCCGTATATTCCCTGACGCGGATGATACTCGTGATGGTTCTGGTATCACTTTTCGATTCTGTCAAGGGGGCATTTATCGCCAATATCGCCGGATCGGGTGTGGGTCTCGCTCTTGGTTTGTACTTTCTTTTCAGATCGAATCTTTCAGGGAAAGACTCTGCTTTCGACTGGAGGATTCTGGTCCGTTTTGCATTTCCTGTGGCGATTTTTTCTCTGGCGATCAATCTCTTTACCAACATTGATTTGTGGATGGTCAATTATTTTATAGGAGGCGCGGCAACAGGCCATTATACGGCAGCCTCAACGATTGCCAGGGTTCCCTATTATCTGTTCTTCGGCCTTTCGGCTACGGTGATGCCGTCGGTCTCACAGTCGATTTCCAGGCATGACGAAACAGAAGCCAGTCAGACCATTCGTTCGGGTTTTCGTTTGATTATTATGGTGCTGATTCCCCTGGTCTTGTTTATCGTATCGAAAAGTACGGAGGTGATCACCCTGATCTATGGCGAAAATTACACGGCCGGGGGCCGGGTGCTGGCCTTGCTTATCGTGGCCCTGTCCTTTCTGGCTGTGTTCTTCCTGCTGACTACTATTATCAATGCCGATAATCGTCCAAAGATTTCCCTGATGATCACGGTCGGGGGGGTTGTTCTGGATATTTTTCTCAATGCCTGGCTGACCCCTCGAATAGGGGCTACAGGCGCGGCTCTCTCAACGACATTTTCGATTATTGTCGTCTGTCTGGTTGCGGGCGTCGTGGTTTACAGGCGGTTTGGACCTTTGATCTCATGGCGTTCCCTGGCTGGAATGATCATTGCGGCCATACCCGTGTTGATCATGGTATTATTTATTCCGACCCGAAGACTGGGCGTGCTCTTTTTAGGTGTGGGTGCTTTTTTGGTATATGGGGTTGTACTTTTCCTGATGGGGGAGAATCCCTTTAAAACAGGAGAACTTCAATGAAGAAACCAAACAAGGAGGCATGAGGTGAACATACTGATCACCGGTGGGGCCGGATTTATCGGTTCGCATCTCTGTGACCGATTGATGGAACAAGATCATCATTTATGCATCATCGACGATTTGTCGACAGGCAAATACGACAATATCGCTCATCATGCCGGGGATACGCGTTTCCGTTTTATTGTTGATACCATCCTTCACACCGAGACACTCGAACCGCTGGTGCAATGGGCTGATCTCATCTATCATCTGGCGGCCAGTGTCGGCGTGAAACGAATCGTTGAAAAACCGGTCAACACCATCGAGACCAATGTTCTCGGCTCTCACGCGGTTTTAAGTCTGGCAGCCAAATACAACAGAAAGGTCATCCTTTTTTCCACTTCTGAAGTATATGGTAAAAATCAGCAGCTGCCCTATAACGAAGAGGATGACTGTGTATTCGGTTCGACACAGAAGAGTCGGTGGAGCTATGGATGCACCAAGGCTCTCGACGAGTTTCTGGGACTGGCCTACCATAAAGAACAGGGGCTTCCGATTATCATCATTCGGGTTTTCAATATGATCGGACCCAGGCAGACCGGACAGTACGGGATGGTGGTTCCCACATTTATTCGGCAGGCGCTGCGGAAAATGCCGATTACCGTATACGGCTCCGGAAAGCAGTCCCGCTGTTTTACCTATGTACTGGATCTGGTTGACGCCCTGATCACTCTTTCGACCCATGATCAGGCTGTCGGAGAGATTTTCAACATCGGCAGTGAAGAAGGGATCACGATTCTCGACCTGGCTGCTTTGATAAAGGCCAAAACCGATTCCTCGTCAGAAATTGTTTTTATCCCCTATGAAGATGCTTATGAGGAAGGATTTGAAGATATGTTGAAAAGAAAACCCGATATTTCAAAGATCCGTGAAATGATCGGTTTCGAAACGAAAAATTCCCTGGACTATGCACTTGATCGAATAATCGACTTTGAGAAAGATCGGGTCCATCGATAAGCAGGATGATCACAGTTTTTTGTCCGGGAGGAGAGATTTATGGGGAATCAATCTTCGACAAAGAAAATGTCTCTCAATACAGTGTGGAATCCGCCTGTTACGCGACGGGCAAAGAGGACGCTGTTATGGATGGTGCTCCTTATCGCGGCCGGAACCTGGCTGCGGACAGCGAATCTGTCTACTGCCAGTTTCTGGGTTGACGAAGTCAATGTGGTATTTGCAGCCCAGTCTCTCAATGCAGGAACCGGAGGGGTGCTGCCATCGGGCATGGCTTATACTCGGGCTCCCGTGTACACGGCCGTCACCGCGTTTTTCTACCGCCTTCTGGGAGTCAATGAAACGACCAGCCGGATTCCCGCGGCTCTGTTCGGCATTTTATGCATTCCACTGGCTTATGGAATCACCAGGCGGGTTTTCTCCAGGCAGGCGGGTTTGATGACGGCTTTTTTGGTTGCATTTTCTCATTTCGAAATCGGATGGTCGCGGGTTGCGAGAATGTACACCCTGCTTCAATGTCTGGCGCTGCTTATTGTCTGGACATTTTTAATGGCGTATGAAAGGAAGCCGTCCACGGGCGACATGACTTCGAATCCGGAAAAACAAAAAGTGTCCCTGCCCTGGCTGCTGCTTTGCGGCTTACTGATGCTGGTTTCTGTTTTTGGCGTACACATGCTGACGCTGTTTCTCGGCGCGGGTATACTGGCCTACGTGGCTTTTCGCGCCGGTCTGCAACTGCTGACACAGAGCGATCTGCCGCGCTGGATCAACCCGTATTCAATTACTCTGGGGCTTGCTCTGCTAAGTATTGCCGGCCTGTGGATCGTGAGCGCCGGACTGCGTTCCATGATAGAAAATTACCTGCAATATACACCCCCGTGGGCGGTTGAGGGAAGCGCTCAAAACCGGTTGGTTCTTTTTGAGTTTCTCATCGATATGGTTCGATTTCCTCTGGCGGCATTCTTTTTCATCGGCGCATTGCAATGTCTTTTCAGGGATCAGAAACAAGGATGGGCGCTGCTAATTGCTTTTGGAGTTCCGCTTCTCCTTCTCAGCGGCTTGTTTACTCATCGCGTGCCTACGTATATTTTTTACGTGTATCCCTTCTTTCTGGCGATCGCCGCTTATGGATTTGTCAATATTGTCGGGTTCGAACATGACCTTCTTCAAAGTCGTCTCGAAGGGCGTGTTCCGGGCCGGAGCGCAATCACTGCTCTTTTTCTGATGATATTTATTCTTTCTCCCTGGTTCCGTGTGTCGGTCAAGATTCCCCATTTTCCGGACGGACAAACCAACATGGCGGTCACCCCGGATGAGTGGAAAGAGGCGTGCCGAATCGTCAATAATGAAAAAGAAGAGGGAGAAATGATTCTGGCAAGCCTTCCGCAGGTTGCTTATTATTATGAAGTGAAAGCTGATTTCGGTTTGAATTGGGCCAACCTGGCTCAATCCAGAAAGATGGAATTTACGAGGAATGGAGAGCTTGTCGATGTCTATGCGGGAATTCCTTTTGTACAGACTCTGGATGAGCTCAAGATGCTGACAGAGCAAAACGCGGGATGGATGCTGATATCCCGTTTTTACCAGGATCATGATGCCTATATTCCCGAGGAAATCAGAAATTATATTCTTAACCATTTTAATCCGCCCCGTCAGACAAGAAACGGCACGGTGCTGATCTATTATTGGAATCCAGGAAGTAGTGAAAAAACAGTTCGTTCCGGTATTTGATCGGTATTGTCAAGGTTACAAGGAGAACAGTATTATTTTCAGGGAGTCGAAAAAGGCACCCCTGCGGATCGCGATTCTGGGGACACGGGGTATTCCCGCCAATTATGGAGGGTTCGAAACATTTGCCGAAGCCCTGTCGAAATCGCTGGTTGAGCGGGGTCATGAGGTAACGGTTTACGGCCGGTCCCATTATGTGGACCGTTCGATCCGATCTTATCGGGGTGTTCGGGTCATCGTGGTTCCGTCTGTTCCGCATAAGTATCTGGATACCCCCTCCAGCACCCTGCTGGCGACTTTAGATGCTGTATTCAGACGTTTTGATCTGATTCTTTACTGCAACAGCGCGAACAGTTTCTGCTCGTTTCTGCCTCGTGCAGCCGGGAAAAGGGTATTGTTGAACGTGGACGGCCTTGAGTGGAAAAGAGCCAAATGGAACCGGTTTGGACAGGCCGTTTACCGGATCAGCGAGTTTCTTTCGACATTTCTGCCCGATCATATCGTCACCGATGCCCGGGAGGTTCAGCGGTATTACAGCAGCCAATTCCATTGTGCCAGTACATACATACCCTATGGAGCGCCTATTGGAAGAGTCCGGACTCAGGGTGCACTCAGGACATTTGGGCTGAAAAAAAATCAGTATATTCTTTATGTAAGCCGTCTGGAGCCGGAAAACAATGCCCATATTGTGATCGAGGCTTTTGAGAAAGTAAAAACCGACATGCCGCTGCTGATTGTCGGTGATGCACCTTACAGCCATGACTATATACGAAGGTTGAAGCGAACGAAGGATTCCCGCATTCGCTTTACCGGATATGTTTTCGGTCAGGGATACCGGGAATTGCAGTCCCATGCCTATTGTTATGTTCAGGCGACGGAAGTGGGCGGAACCCATCCCGCCCTGGTCGAGGCCATGGGACATGGCAACTGCATTCTTGCCAATGATGTGCCGGAGCATCGGGAAGTCTTGGGTGATGCGGGCTTGTATTTTCGGACAGCCTGCTGTGACACCTTGACTGAACGGTTTCAGAATGTTGTGGATAATCCCCGAAAAGTCGAGGAATTTAAAAAACGTTCGAAAGCCAGAGCGGAGGCCAGGTATACCTGGGATAAAGTGACTGATGCCTATGAAAGACTCTTTTACCGCATGATGGGGAGACAGTCATGAATCGATGGTGTGTAACCGGCGGAAACGGTTTGCTGGGGACCAAACTCATAAAGGCTTCGCCGGAACATGTCGAATGGCTCTCTTTAGACATACACGAGCTTTCTTTTGTGCCTTTAAAGGGTGAGTATGTCAGAGCGGATATTACCTCAAAGGCCGAGACAATGTCCCTGATTTCCCGCTTTCGTCCTGAAGTGGTTTTTCATACAGCGGCTTTAACCCATGTCGATGAATGTGAAACAAATCGGGATCGGGCCTGGGACGTTAATGTGTCCGGTGCCGAGAATGTGGCTGAAGCATGCCGTGCCTGCGGTGCTTCAATGATCCATCTGTCGACGGATTATGTATTCGACGGACGTTCCGGACCCTACGATGAAGAAGCCGGCACTTGTCCACTGAATTACTATGGAACAACCAAACTCGAGAGCGAAGTCAGGGTGAGTGCCGCTTGTCCGGATTCGATTATTGCTCGCTCCATGGTACTTTATGGATATGAGCCGCATGTACGGCCTAATTTTGCCATGTGGGTAATTGGATCTCTTTTGCAGGGAAGAACAATTTCAGTTGTGACGGATCAAATGGGAAATCCCACACTGGCCGATGATCTGGCCAGTGGACTGATCGCTCTGACGGGCATGAAGTACCACGGGGTGCTCCATACAGCCGGCGGGGAATGGATTAGCCGGTTCGATTTCGCGAAAAGGCTGGCCGGGGTTTTTACACTCGATGACTCTTTGATTCGCGAAATCAAAACCTCTGAACTTGAATTGCCGGCTTCCAGGCCTCTGCTCTCGGGGCTGAAAACAGATAGAATGAATCAATTGGGCATTCATTTTCAGAAAGTGGATTCAGCCCTGCGATTGATGAAACTGCAGATGGAACATTTTGGGGCCATTCGCGCATACCTCGAAGAAAATCCGGAGAAAGATCAGGAGAACAATTATGAAAATAAAGCATGATTCAATCGAGTCGAAAGGCGGATGGCGGGAGTATTTTTGGGTCGGTTTCATTTGTCTCTGGGCTGTTTCTCTCAGGCTGTTTCTCATGCGATATCGGTTTGCGCTTTGTTTTGATGAAGTCAATTATGTCAAGATGGCAGCCAGTGTCGCCCGTGAGAGCCTGTCACAAGGTTTGCATCCTTACTGGCCGCCTCTTTATCCGATGCTTGTTGGATTGATGGCAAAAATATCCTTTCACCCGGAGGCCATCGCCAGAGGAGTATCCGTGATCAGTGGCGTTGCTGTTTTACCGGTTGTCTATTCTTTTGTGCGCCGTTATTTAAACCGGTCAACGGCCGTGCTCTCTTTGCTTTTATTGGGCACATTCCCGGCATTGGCCTATTCCGATACAGCGGCTCATACCGAATCGCTCTATACACTGCTGACCCTGTCCGGTGTGTTTTTGGGCTGGAGGGCCCTTGAACAAAAATCATGGTGGCGTGCCGGAGCGGCGGGTATTCTATTCGGATGCGGATACCTGTTACGGCCTGAAGGGATCGGGTACGCAATTGTCTTGTGTGCTGTTCTGGGATTGCTCTTTATAATCGATAAAGGATTCAGAAAGCGCTCGATCCAGATGCTTGTTCTCGTTGTTACGGGTTTTTTAATGATTTCTGCACCCTATTTTTTATACTTGAGGAACGTGACGGGCCAATGGACCCTCAGCACAAAGGGTCGGGCCAATCAACTGGGACAGGCAATTCTTATCAACGATCTGGACAGGGATGGGTCGGTTTTTGGCCTGCTCTCCGAGGATAACACGCAGGTTCTTATCGACCAGATCTATCATAAAGGAGATTTTCTGAAACATGAAAAGATTCGGGAAGCTCCTATCGTTTCCATTACACCCGGTCTGATGGCGAAAAAATATGCGGTGAATTTGCATCATTTGATGCAAACGGATATCAATCAGGCTCTTACTTTCTTCGTTTTTATCTTTATGGTTCTTGGCCTTTTCGGAGAAGCGTGGGATCGAAAACGCAGTCTTCGCGAGCTCTATCTGGCAGCGTATTTCTTCTTTTTCTGGTTTATTGTAATACCCCTTTTTTTCATCAATCAACGGTATTTATTGCCGCTTGTTCCAATTGCCCTGGTCTGGGCAGCGCAGGGATTGATGTTTTGGACCCGATGGATGCAAGAAACCATTGAGCAGGCGGGATTTCGTAAAAAGAATCTTATTGTATCATTGATGCTGGGAGTTGCTCTTGCCGGTACTTTTTTACCGGGTTTAACAAGGGTCATGACCAAGGATATGTGGTCAGCGGATTATTGGTCAGATCCGGTTGAGGAGAAGATTGCCGGTTTGTGGCTGAGGGATCACACGGATTCATCCCCTGTGGTCATGAGCCGTTATCATACGGCTGGATATTATGCGGGCAATTACCGTATTGAACAGTCAGTAACATTGCCTGAAACCACAGTGGATCGTATGCTGGCTTATGCACGGCACCGTGAAGTGGATTTTATTCTTATCAATGAGCGTTATATGGATGATCATCCCGGGATGGTACCCCTGCTAAATGGAGATTATCCGCCGGATTTGGTGCCGGTTTATCAGAATACTTTTCCATCGGGTTTGAAACTCGTGATCTTCAGACTCATGGATGGAGAACAGGAGTTATGAAGGAAAAGAGTCCGATCTCAGTACTATTCACACTGCTGATTCTTATCGGCGCGGCCTTTCTTGGTTTTGCTTTCCTGGCTTCGGATATTGATTCCCGCTGGGTGATCGCCATTATTTTCTTTCTCGCAGGTGCGGCAGGACTGCCTCTGGTTCATGACAAAGAGTTGCTTCTTCTTCGAGCAATGGCCTTTACCATCCCTTATGCCGTGGGCTTTTTGTATCGGGATCAGGTCGCTTCCGATATCATTTGGATCTTCGATCTATTTCTTTACGCACTCTATGCTTTCTGGTTTATACGGACCGGCGGTTTTCGCAATGTCCGCTTCATTACCGGTCGTGTGACCGATGTCGCCCTGATAATGATTATGTGGTCCGTCCTTTCTGTTGTCATCGCCGTTTCCCAGCTGTCGAGTGGTTTCGGTGTGGTCTTTGAAATCAAGGCGTTTCTGGTTTTGTTTTATCTCATCAACAACATCAAGGATAAAAAGAAGCTTATGGCTGTTGTTGAATGCCTCATCTTGGGTTTGGCCATTCAGGCCGGCCTTGGGGTTCTGCAATCTGTTTCCGGGAGCACGCTGGGATTGGAGTTTCTGGGGGAACGAAGTCAAAGCCTGTGGTGGAGAGGAGCCAGAGTATACGGGACGTTTGGATTTCCGAATAATTACGCCGCGTATATGAGCCTGCTTATACCCCTTTCAATCAGTCTTTTCTATTATTACCGGGGATGGAGAAAACTCTTATACAGTATTATAACGGTCATGAGTTTCTTCTCTCTGGGTCTTTCCTATTCGCGGTCGGCCTGGGTAGGTACGGCCGGATCCCTGATAATAATGTTTCTCCTGATTGCCAAAGCCAAAAGGATGGATCCCAAAACCTATCGAATGGCCCTGATAGTGGTCATAGCCGCTATTGTCATCGGTTCGATCTTTTGGGAAATGATCATGATCCGGACTGAGCAGGAAACAGACTATCGCATGCTTCAAATAGAAATTGCTCTTCAGATCATCAGATCGAATCCGATTATCGGGGTGGGTTTGTATAATTATCAATATCACTCCTATGATCTATTTGCTTTTTGGCAACCGGTTCATAATTGTTATCTTCGGTTGGCAACGGAAACGGGAATACCCGGGATGATTCTGTTTCTATGGTTATATTTCCTGGTTATGCGTGAATCCTATCGAAGCCTGAAATTCAATGACAAGCTGATCAATGCCGTGGGAATGGGTATTTTCTGCGGGCATGCCGCCTTTGCCACGATTATTCTTTTCGGGCCCGAGTATCAACATTATCGTCAAAAATTCTTGTTCTGGGTTCTTGCCGGACTGGCAATTTCTCTCAAACGGGTGCGACTGACAGAGATCGATAAAGAAAAAAGGCTTAAAGAAAAAAGGCGAATTCGTGCATTGGGAGATCCTTCCACTCGGCGGAGTATCGTTCCGGCCCCACCGATAGAGCAGATGAAACCGGAGGAAGATTTTTCATGAAAATTTTGATGATCAACAAGTTTTATTTTTTAAAAGGCGGATCGGAACGATATTTCTTCGAACTTGGTCATATACTGCGTTCCCATGGACACGAGGTCATTCCTTTTTCCATGAAACACCCTGAAAATGAACCGACTCCGTATACCCGTTATTTTGTGGAAGAAATAGAATTTAATCTGGATTCAGCATGGCAGCGTTTGATCAATGGCATTCGGATTGCAGGTAGAATACTGTACTCCTGGCAGGCACGGCACCGCCTTGAAACCCTGATCCGTGCGACTCGGCCTCAAGTGGCCCATTGCCATATGATCGATCATCAGATTTCTCCTTCCATTTTGCATACATTGAGAAAACACAGAATTCCGGTTCTGCTGACAACGCATCAGACAAAGATTATTTGTCCCAATTACCGGCTTTTCAACTGGTCGAAAATGCGAGTCTGTGAAAAATGCCTAAGCCATCATTACTATTGGCCGGTTATCGAGAAGTGCCATAAAAATTCTCGAATGGCGGGTCTGCTGATCGCCGTGGAATCCTATTCGCATCATGTGATGCGGCTGTATGAGAAATACGTGGATGTTCTTCATGTCCCCAGCTGTTTTTTTCGTCAAAAATTCATACAGGCTGGATACAGTGCCGGCAAGATCAGTCAATTGTACTACACGATTCAGGTGGATCGGTATGAGCCCAGATATACAGATGACGATTATTTTTTATACTTCGGACGCATTGAAGAGGCCAAGGGACTCGATACCCTGCTTTCGGCCATGCACAGCGTTCCACAGGGAAGGCTTTTTATTGTCGGTCGCGGGGACTACGAGCCGGAGCTGAAGAACAGGGCTCGTAAAACGGGCCTGAAAAATGTGACGTTTTTGGGACCCCGTTTTGGTGAAGAGCTGAAAGAGATTGTTCAAAACTGCCAATTCGTTATTGTCCCTTCGGAATGTTATGATAACTCCCCGCTGGTAATTTATGAAGCGTATGCACTGGGAAAGCCCGTTATAGGAGCGGATATCGGAGGCATTCCGGAACTGATTGAGGAGGGATGCACCGGAAAGCTCTTTCAGGCCGGTAATGCCCATGAATTGGCCATTCATATCCGATGGATGCTGAATAATCCACAATTACGAATCAGCATGGGACGGTCCGCGAGGCAAAAAGCAGAACGCGAATTCAGTCCGGAAGTGCATTATCAAAAAATATTTGATCTTTACCAGAATTTACTGAAAAGGGGAAAAACCTGAACACCCATGGAAAAATAGTAACCAACTCGGTTCTTCTTATGGGTGCCGAAGTTTTCCGCCGATTTTTTCGTTTCGGTCTGGTCGTGGTTTCGGCCCGATTGCTGGGGGATTTCAGATATGGAGACTTCTCCTTTGGTCTGGCCTATACCTCGCTTTTTCTGATTCTGGCCGATTTGGGGATTCATAAACTGATTGTACGGGAACTGGCCAGGTCTCCGAAGAATCTTCAAAAGTATCTGGGCAACGGATTGTTTTTAAAGACTCTGCTGTCCGCCCTGACATTGCTGTTCATTGCCGGATTTCTGAATATCAAGCCTGTTTCTCCACATGTTCGCAATACCGTTTATATTCTGGGGTTTTTCCAGATTACGACTTCATTTATTGAGTTTTTCAAAGCCATTTTCCAGGCGTTTGAAAAAATGAAGTACGATGCCGCAGCCACGCTCATAGAGACTCTGTCATTGACATCCATCGGGGTGGGCGTGTTGCTGGCCGGAGGCGGTATTCAAATGCTGGCACTGGCTTATTTGGCGGCCAGCATGATAACTCTTGTTTATGTTCTGTTAACTCTGGCCGCTCACTTCACACCCCTGCTCATCGCGTTTGAACCGCGTTTGATCCGATATTTATTGCGGGAAGGGCTTCCCATCGGCATCAATTATTTCTTTTCCACACTCTTTACTTTTGTCGATACAGTCATGCTTAAGTGGATGGTCAACAGTCAGGTAGTGGGATGGTATAATGCGGCTTACCGACTGGTATTCGCTCTGCAGTCCATTGGAGTAGGGATTCTTCACTCTGTCTTTCCCGAACTTTCTCACACATATTATCAATCACGGACTCGTTATACGGTTGTGTTCCAAAAGACCGGGAAAGCCATGATTTATCTCGGAATCACAGCGGCTTTCTTTATTTCCATGCTGTCCGATGAAATCGTATTTTTTATTTACGGTGAGAAATATATTCGAGCCGGTCTGGCTCTTGCCATATTGATATGGACCACGCCGTTTATGTTCATCAACACACTCATGGCATTCATAGCAGCATCGGCTGACAGGCAGCGATTTTCCGCATGGGCCATGGGGATAAGCGCTTTCTTCAATATTGTTCTCAATTATATTCTCATTCCCCGTTACTCTTTTGTCGGTGCGGGAATTACGACCCTTGCCACGCAGATGTTGAACTTTCTCATGCATTATTTTTATCTGACCCGTTATATTGTTCGGCCCAGAATCTGGAGCAGTCTGTGGCGTGTGATTGTCATCAATCTGCCGGCCGCGCTGCTTATGCGCTGTTTCGACCAATGGAATTGGATCGTATTGGGAATCGGAGGAATCATTCTCACCTTGTGCATGACCTGGATAACACATTTTTTCGATGCAGAAGAGTTGCGGATGTTGAAGTCACTGTTCGTCAAAGGGAAAGAAAGAGAATAAAATGTGCGGATTTGCCGGTATTCTACGGTTTGATGATTCACCCGTCTGTACGGAGTGTCTAAAACGTATGACCTCGACACTGATTCACAGGGGGCCCGATGATCATGGATATCAGGTGCTCCCGGGTATGGGGCTGGGTCACCGCCGTTTGAGTATCATTGATCTTTCACGGCGAGGCCGTCAGCCCATGACCAACGAGAATCAGACAATCTGGATTGTCTACAACGGCGAAATATACAATTACAAAGATCTGAACCGTATTCTTGAGGGCAAGGGACATCGTATACGGAGCCATTGCGATATGGAAACGATCATTCACTGTTATGAAGAGTACGGGGAAGACTGTGTTCGTCATTTGAGGGGAATGTTCAGTTTCGCTCTCTGGGATATACGCCGCAGGCGTCTGTTTGCCGCTGTGGACCGTATGCGTATCAAACCGTTTTATTATTATATTCATGATAAGGGAATGGTTTTCGCTTCAGAGCTTCGTGCCATTCAGGCCTCTGGAATGCATTCCGGGGGAATTGACATGGAAGCGGTTTATCATTTTCTGTCTCTTCAATCGATTCCAGCCCCGCTGACTATTTACAAATCTGTTTATGCCCTGCCCGGCGGTCATTGCATGAGTATCGAGGGGGAGAATATTCGAATTCAACGTTACTGGGATGTGAAATTTGAGACCGATACGGATCATTCGGAAGAATATTTTACACGTCGGCTCAGGGACCTGCTGGCCGAATCGGTGGAGATGCGTCTGATGTCGGATGTGCCTCTGGGTGCTTTTCTGAGCGGCGGGATCGATTCAACCGGTGTGGTGGCTCTGATGAAGGAAGCCACCAGAGGACCGGTAAAAACATTTTGTATCGGTTACAATGTGGGCAAAAGGCAGTATGACGAAACCCGTTTTGCCGATCTTGCGGCGCGTCGTTTTCAGACGGATCATCATGTGGAGGTTTTATCCGATGCGGACATTCTGAGGGAGCTGTTGCCGTTTGTTCGTTCTCTTGATCAGCCTTCCTCGGATGCGATCAACAGTTATTTTGTCTCCCGTATGGCCGCCCGGCATGTCAAGGTATCGCTGTTTGGTCATGGAGGCGATGAACTCTTTGCCGGATACCCGACTTTTGAATGGATGCGGACTTATATGAATTGGGAACACCGGTGGCAGCGTCTTCCTGCTCATATGCGGCGTTCCCTGACAGCTCTGTACCAGTTAGTGCCCAAAAGCATGACCGGCGGATTCGGCCGCCAAGTCGATCGCTTTCTGTATGTAACCGGTTCTTTCCTCAGAAAATACGCGGTAATCCGAATGGATTATTCGGAAGCGGAAAAGCAAAAATTATTCGCCCGGACGGCATTGGATCCCCTGGGATCGGCCGATACCCATCATATCTATCAGCGACATCTGGATTCGTATACCGGAGGAGACGATGTCCTCGATAAAGTCTCCTATCTGGATCAGAAGACCTATCTGAGTGATCTGCTCCTGAGGGACGGAGATGTCATGAGTATGGCCTTTTCACTGGAAACCCGTTTTCCCCTCATCGATCATCGTCTCGTGGAATTCGCGGCCACAGTTCCGTCCAATCTGAAACTCAGAAATGGAGAGCAGAAGTACCTCTTGAAAAAAGCGTTGGAGCCCTTGCTTCCGAAAGAGATTCTGAACCGGAAGAAGTATGGTTTTGCTTTCCCCTTTCCAATATGGCTTCGACAGAACTGCCGCTCTTTGATCCACTTTGTCCTCAGCCGGGAACACGTAGAGAATCGGCAATGGTTCGAGTATTCACAAGTTCAGTCGGTCATGAAGTCATTTTTCAGCGGTCGGGAATGGAATTACAGGAAAGTATGGGGACTGCTGATTCTGGAGCTGTGGATGCGGCTTCAAGAGAAGGATGAGCGGTTCTTTGAACGGTTCCGTGCTCAGATGCATGAACATGGGTATCTTCTTGATGAATAGGGACCTGCGGAAATCCGTTAAAACAGAAGGATCAAAGTGAAGATTGCTTATTTCAATTATCTCTATGATATCAAAGACAGCTCTGTTGGAGCATCTGTTCATGTGGAAGAACTGGCAGAAGCTCTGAGAAGTCATGGCCATACTGTACGGGTGTATTATATGAACAAGGCCGAAAGCGGCGGTGCATCCCGGATCGTGCAAGGATTCAAGGCATTTTACCGGGAATTGTTCAGCCAGGCCGGAACACTGATTTCGAATCTTTTTCTCTACTGGAGGGAAAAGGCAATACTCAGAGCATTCAAACCCGATGCTGTGCTTATACGCTACAATTACCTGAATATTTCAAGCACACTGGCGGCCTTCTGTGCGGGACTTCCCGTGGTTCTTGAAGTGAATGCACCCATGGTGTATGAGAAAAAGAGGTTCACGCGCGGGAATCTGCCTCTGATTCCAGGATGGGTTGAGCGTCTTAATCTGCGCCTGGCGGATCGGGTTTTTGTGGTTTCCAACATGCTGAAAAACTTTTATGCGGGCCGGTCTGTTCCTGAGTGCAAAATAGCGGTGATATGCAATGGTGTGGATATCAACCGGTTCGATCCCGGTAGCGATGGGAACGCTCTGCGATCGAATCTGGGCCTGCAAAATAAAGTCGTACTGGGGTTCGCGGGTTCATTTCATTACTGGCATGGAGTCCAAAGTCTGATTGATTTTATAATCTGTGTGCTAAACCGGTTCAGTCACACGGCCTTTCTGCTTGTGGGGCAGGGTCCGATGAAGATAGACATGGAAAACAGGCTTAAAAAGTATATTGAAGAGGGCCGGGTGGTCATGACCGGATATGTCGATCATCAGGACATACCCGGTATTCTGGCGGTCATGGATATCGCGTTGGCTCTCTATCCGGATTTGCCCAAATTTTATTATTCACCGCTGAAGTTGTTTGAATATATGGCTGCCGGCAAGGCCGTTATCGCTACTCGAATCGGACAGATTCAGGAGATCGTGACTCATGAGATGGATGGTCTTCTGGTGAATCCCGATGACAGGGACGGCATGATTCAGGCGGCTGGCCGTCTGATCCTCCATCCGGAGAAAAGATTCCAATTGGGGTGCCGGGCCCGGCTTTTGGTTGAGCGGAATTATACCTGGAAGACTGCCGCAGTTGCGGTTATCGGTTTGATTGAATCGGCTTCGGGTTCGAAATAAAAAAGTGGAGAGCTCTTGATGAGTTATACATTTTATTCATTCCGGGATCGAAAGGAACAGGATGAATTCATGTGGGCGGACGAGTCCTATGAAGGATTGCTGAAAAGCAGTGAAAACAGGAATTTACATCGGATTTTCAGCCGATTTCTCGCCCGTCCGGGACTAAAAATCATCGAAGCCGGTTGTGGAATGGGTACGTGGGTGACTCATTTGAAGCGAATGGGCCATGATGTACTGGGTGTTGATTATATGGATTCAACTGTGCAGAAACTCAAGGCGGTGGATCCCGAATTCCCGGTCCAGCAGGGAGATGTCAATGATTTGGCGTTTCCCGATTCGACATTTGATGCCTATGTTTCTCTTGGTGTCATAGAACATTTTCAAGAAGGACCGGAAAAAGCCCTGGCTGAGGCGTTTCGAATTCTAAAACCCGGTGGTATGGCATTTATTACAGTTCCCTATCTGTCCGTCTTCAGACGTCTTTTTTCACATCCTCTCAGGGAACTGTATTTTCTGATTCGGCGCATTCGTGGAAAACCGAAATATTTCTGGGAATACCGGTATACACGGAAAGAGTTGAAAAAGGCTATCGAGCAAGCCGGGTTCCGTGTCGTTCATGTGGATATTGATGATTATATACCGGAGGACAACGTTCATCATATCGGACTGTGTGCTGATTTCTTTTTTCTGAGGTCATCCGAAGAACTGTGGAAACTCAACCCGGTCGGCCGGATCCTTCTGCGATGCGGAAGATGGATTTCACCATGGTTCTTTCCGTCAGGAATTCATATGGTGGCGGTGAAAGAGTAAGCAGGTGAAGGCAAATCCGACAGTATCATCCAATCGATGCGTTCTGGAGGGCGTGAACATGAAAAATTCCCGTACAATACGGGTTATGCAAATTGTCGACGGGTTCGGTGGGGGGGGAGCCGAAAGGAAGCTTCTTGAACTGATCCGGGAAACGGATAGGAGCTGTTTTGAGACAGTGATTTGCAGTCTGGGTTTGTTGGACACGATACGTTGCGAGTTCGATGCGCTCAATGTAAAAATCGTGATTCTTAAAATGCGGCATAAATACGATCGTCTTCCGCTGTTGCAGCTATATCGTCTTATTCGGCGTGAACGCATTGATGTGATTATGACCACACTTTTCTGGTCGGATATCATGGCAGGATATGTGGGCAAGCTCGCAGGAGCCAAAGCGGTATTTTTCTGGGAAACCATATCAACCCCGGAATGGCTTGCCTGGCCGCGTCTGCTGGCTTATCGAATAGCCGTTCGTTTCATCGATTGTGTGATATCTGTTTCCCATTCCACGGCCAGGTTTCTGGTGGAAAAGCGTCGTGTACCCCGTTCCAAGGTCAAAGTGATTCAATACGGGGTTGATTTAAGACAGTTTTACCCTACTGACGGCATGGATGTACGGCGTGAATTGGGCATTAACAAAGACCAACCGGTTATTGGCATGGTCGGGCTGTTCAGGCCTCAGAAGGGGCATGCCTATCTCATACAGGCTGCTCGGGAACTGGTTTGTCACATGCCCGGGTTGAAGATTATTCTGGTGGGCTCCGGGCCCATGCAAAAACAGGTTCAGGAGAAGATCGACCGGGCCGGACTGAATAATACATTCATTTTAACCGGTAAAAGAGAGGATGTCAATCGTTACCTGGGAGCTTTTGATATTTTTACACTGCCGTCCCTTTTTGAAGGTTTGCCCAATGTGATTCTTGAGGCCATGGCCGCTTCGAAACCGGTGGTGGCCACATGGGTTGATGGAAGCAAAGAGCTTGTCGTTGATAAAGAGACCGGTCTGCTGGTCGCACCCCGCGATATCGACGGACTCACAATGGCTCTGCTCGATTTGCTGAAAAACCCGGAAAAAGCCCGGAGAATGGGGAGAAACGGAAGACGGCGCGTGGAGGAAAGGTTTTCTCTTCGTTTGCAGATGGAACGGTTTCAATCGCTCTACAAGGAATATTATTTTCGGAATACAGGTTTGATGAAAACTATTTGAAAAATACAAATTATTGAGAAAATCAGTTTTTTAAGGTTGTCTGGCATTTTAATTGTTGCATTTCTCTGGGATCCTTTTTTATAGAGGAAAAATCAGAACATACGGAAAAATTTTCCTCTTTGAAGGGCAAGGCTTGCATTCTGAAATGAGATCCTGCTGGCAAAAGGAGACTGCCTTTGAATGTATATCGATCCGAAGGAGTAAATATTATGAAGTACCGTGTACTGAAGGCCGCTCTGAGATTGGTTTTATTGTTTTGGCTGCCCGCGTGCCTTATGGGACAATCCTATAATCCCCGATACCCACGCATTCAGTTCTTTGGATTCACAGATCCTCCGGTTGACTGGCTGCAAAAATTCGATATGGTACGGAGTTATGGCAGCTATCAAAAACTGAAGGAATTAAATCCCGATGTTATTGTCACGACCTCACGGGACTGGAATGTGTGGGATTTATTCAGTGAAAATGCTCCGGAGGAGTGGTACGTTCGGGACAGTAAAGGGGAGAAAGTGAGGATATCCTACGGGTATTTGATGGATATCAGTGAATATTGTACTCCCAGTCCCAAATATGGCGGAAAGAAATACAATGAATATGTTATCACGGCTACCATTGAGAATACCTATTCAAATCCTTTGTATGACGGTTTTTTTTGTCAGGGGGTCTGGGATCATCCTTATGGCACTACCGATGTGGATCTGGATAAGAATGGAATCAATGACTGGAAAGAACATGGCAGGGACTGGCTGGTCAAACAATGGATTAAGGGTGTCAACAAAGTGTCAAAGGCTATTTATGAAGAATTTCAGAAAACAAATAAAGTGCTGATACTGAATTCTGGCCGCTTGCATGATTTCGCCTGGCCCTACAGCAACGGCTTGATGCTTGAACATCATGGCCCACAGATCAGTTTCGATTATACATACTCCATGTACAAGCAATGGATGCAGAAAGCTCCTGCACCCCATGTTTTGATTGTGGACGGTGAGGGGGCAACGAAGAATTCATTTCGCGACATGCGGTATTTGCTGGCATTCACTCTGCTGGGTGACGGATATTTCAGTTTCACCGATAAACAGTCGGGAGAACATAATTACAAGCGATACTATGATGAATTTGATCTTGATCTGGGATATCCCAGGTCGAGTGCCAAGACACTTTCGAACGGATGTCTGATTCGTTTTTTCGATAACGGGGTGTCTATTATCAACCCAACAGGTGAGGAAAAGACGGTGACAAACAGTCACCTGCAGGGTTATACGGAATATGCGGGCCCTTATTATCGCTTTCGGGGAGGACAGGACCCGACAGTCAATAACGGTACTATGTTCGATCAGGTAATTTTGCGTGGACAGACCCATTCCAGCTGGGGGACTTTGGGTGATGGCATCATTCTCCTGAGAGAACCATTGACGGTGATTGCGGATATCATCATTGACGACAGCGATGAAGCTACATCGCCGGCTCAGGTTACTCCAACATTTTCAGGATCCTGGACGATGTCCGGCGAATCAGGGCGTGAGTTCTATCGCATGGTCTTGCTGCCCTATGCCAACATGTACAGTTATGCATACACTCAGCCCGGAACAGGCAGCAAGACGGCTCAGTATAAACCCTTTATAGCGGTATCCGGAAATTATGAGATTTTTGAATGGCATGGTTATATCGGTACGACACCGGAACATACACAGGAAGCGACCAATGTTCCGTTCACAATCAGCTTTGCCAACGGGGCAACCGCGCAGGGAACCATCGATCAGTCGATTCGTTACGGTCAATGGAACAGTCTGGGGACGTATTATCTGGACAAGAACTCCAATAATTCCGTAACCATCAGTGACAAAGCCGACGGTATTGTCATTGCCGATGCATTCAAATTTGTCTGGAGAGGCAGTGAAACCGATTTGGTCAAACCCAATGCTCCCCGTGAAATCCAAAACACTCACAGGACAGAGCAGTCCATCACTCTGTCGTGGCTTTCGCCTCTTCCGGCATCTGATGGAGATGTGGCAACAGCCTATCAGGTTTTTCGCAATGGTTCACTGATCGCAACACCCATTGCCAATGAATATCGTGATACCGGTCTGCAGGAAAGCACCAGTTACCAATACAGTGTTTACGCGGTGGATAATGCGGGACTTCGAAGTGATGGTTATGTGCAGGCTCAATATTCGACTCTGGCCGATACGGTGGCACCTGAAATTATCTCACTGACAGTACTCAGTGAGACAAGTCTGGATCTGCTTTTCAGTGAAGGTCTCGATCAGGCCTCGGCTGAAAACATCAACAATTACAATATTGAACCGGATATCGATATATACCTGGCTGAGCTTCAACCGGGGTTCACCAATGTACGGTTAACCACGAGCAATCACCTGGTCAATTATCCATATACTCTGTATCTCAATAATATACGCGACCGATCAAAAGCATCCAATGCAATATCTGCCAACTCCTTTATTGAATATACCGGAGGAACAGGCGATACCCTTTTTGTGACTGTTTCAGTGGATAACGATTATGAAATCTGGATCAATGGCATATATTATGGAATCGGAGAAGGTTGGAGTGTTTCCGAATCCTATGCAGCACCTTCGATTGCCGGCAAGAACGTCATCGCTATCAAGGCGTATGATCGGGGTGGTGAAGCGGGGCTTGTAGCCACGATCGATTTTGATGGAACCCGATATGTCAGCAATGAAACCTGGAAAGTGTCTACCTCTGAAGAAGAGGGGTGGGAGACGATTGGTTTTAATGATGTCGTATGGCAAAAAGCAACTTCTCACGGTCTGCATGGAACAGCCTTGCCGTGGGCTCAGTATGCCAACGTACAAGGCATCCCTGCTGACGGAACGGTTCATTGGATATGGACCTCAGATCACATCTCTGATGATCTTGTTTATTTGCGTTTTACGATCGGAACAGGCCGGAATACAACACCGCCCGCATCGCCAACCGGAGTAACGGTGCGAAACAAATAACATTCGAACGGTATCGCATCATGTTCGGAGATAGGATGCTCCATTCACGTCTATAATCGTTCCGGTTAGATAATCGGTTTTTCCTCCAGCCAGAAACGCCACTACTTCAGCCACTTCTTCGGGCCGGCCCGCCCGGTTAAGCGGGCTCTGGCCTCGGATGGCTTCTCCTTCAGGACCCTGCAAATGCGCTTTCGTCATATCGGTTTCGATGTAACCAGGAGCTATGGTGTAAACATAGACGTGGTACGGTGCGAGCGATTGGGCGAACGACTGACCCATTGCATTCAAACCCGCCTTGGCGGCTCCATAAGCGGGCGCTCTGGGTTCTCCCCTGAAGGCGCCGCGTGAAGAGATATTGATGATCTTCCCACCGCCGTGTTCTATCATGTGTTTAGAGACAAGAAAAGACAGATGTGCGGGTCCGGTTAAGTTGACCTGAAGCATTTTATCCCAGATTTTCCTCCATTCATCAAAGGACAGGCCGGCCGGATCATGAAAATCGTAGATTCCGGCATTATTCACCAGAATGTTAATGGAATCCATTCGTTCGATGACGGTATCGGAGAGAATCTTGATCGATTCCGAATCAGAAAAGTCGCCCCGGAACAGCTCATGACCTTTTCCCTTCAGTTGAGACAGGTTTTTTTTAGCAGCAGTATGATTCCGATTGAAGTGAAGGGCGATCCGAATTCCGTCTTCGGCAAGGCGCAGGGCGACGGCCCGGCCGATTCCGCGGGATGCACCGGTGACCAGAGCGGTTCGTTTCTGATGGTTCATCGAATTGAACTCCTTTGATTGAATTCGTGTTTACTTCGGCTCTTTTTTGAGGAAATTATCTGAATGGGACGAAGGTCCCTTCGAAGCAGATCGTCAAGGAACTGTTTGAAATCCGCCATTCGATGGGCAGGGATATCTTTCCCCGCCAGTTCCCGAATCATTTTTACAGTCAGGAGACTGTCATCCGGAATGACGCGCCACTTCGACCAGCCGAACGGACTGACAACCGAATCCTGTCGAACGGTAGATTCCGCTCTCCAGGGCGAATCCAAATGAAGATTCAGGGATGTGGTCTCTCGTGTGCCGAAGGTAAAACGCACGGGGTGCCGGCGGGTCGTGGTTTCGAAAAAAGACCGGAACGGAAAGGGATGAAACGTGGAGACCGACAATATGCCCATGCCTCCTTCCTCGAGCCGACTCAAGGGGCAGGTGAAGCGCATTCGGACGGTTAGTGTGTCCGAATTTTGATCGTCTGCCCAAAAGACGGATTTTACGCGGGACGCAGGCCAGCGGGCCGCCAGCCAGTTTTCCACGAGACGGCGGCGGGCCGTGGAATCGGCGTTGAAAAATTTTTCCCGCCAGATCTGAGCCGGTGCCCCTGTCAGGGTCAATGTTCCGTTCAGCGAAAACCATCCGTGCTCATTCAGGGTTCCGTCGAAGCGGACATTCGAGTGATTATGCTTCGGTTTCGATTCCGGCGTTCGGATCAGCTCGGAAGATCCGTTTTCATCGATTTTCAAGGCGAAGACCCCTTGGTTAAACCAGGGCATGGTTCCGAAAGAAACGAGTTTTTCCGTGGGATCCAGCCACAAGGTGTCGCCGCTTTCCAGCGGAGCGCAGAGCACGGCGTGATTGAAACCGAGCGGCGTAGCCAGACTGGTATCCGGAACCCCGTTCCACCAGGTGCTGACCAGAGCGGGGTCGGCCTGCAGATTCACGGACCGGGCCATGGCCGTGAGCAGCGCGGTCATGTCCTTGCAGTCTCCGTAACGGTTTTGCAGCACCTCACCGGCAGGGTGCGGCTGAATATGGCCGATGCCGATTGAAACAGCCAGATAGCGGATATGATCGCGGACCCACTCAAAGAGGATCCGCCACTTGTCTGCCGGGTTTTCGGCTGTTCGGGTCAGCTCTTCGGCCAACCGCCGAATATTTCGGTCTGGCGACATGGCCGGTTCCGAAAGCGCGTGATACCACTTTCCCACATCGTCCCAGGTTTCGATGCCCGCCGGCGCGATGGACAGCCATTGACCGGTTTCACGGAAAGGGGGAGCGGACGGTTCGACAACATAAGGCGGCACATGATGCGTTTCCCAGATCAGCGTGGTCTGAGTGTTTTCAGGATTGTTGCCTTCCCAGGGTTCAACATCCCGGTTGATGACCCTGTACCGGAGATGCCAATCGGCGGGTTTGATCAGGGTAAAGCGGGATGTGAGTACAGGAAACAGATCCTGAAACGACCAGGCGTGCCAGAAAGCCAGGCCCCGGACCCGTACCCGGTAGCGGTATTCGATGAGACAGCCGTTTTCCACGGCGGGCAGGGCAAAGCGTTTGGCGCGCTGGTCTGAATAGAACACAAAATCGGGCTGCGTGGTGATGTCATAGATCTTATCCGGATTCAAAACGGTGACTTTCCCGTCGGGACTCAGTGTACGCGCCATGATCGACTCCACTTCGCTGTGGCTGTCGTAGGGGATGGTGATATCCGCCGAAGACCATCCTCTTGAATCGATAATGCGTATGACGCGATGGTGTTCGAACAGGCTGACCGGAGTCCGACTGTCGCCGGACAGTTCCATGAGACCTTCGTCTTTTAAAATAACGGCGCCGCTTCCGGGAAAAGCCTTGCGCAGAAAGGATTCGTGTTCCGCCGGAATTTCAGGATGTTGCCAGGCCCTTCTTGAGCCGCAAGCACTCGAAAGGATGATCAGGATGAGACCGGACAGTTTGCGGGCTTTTATCATTTTTCTGCATTTCTTCTATTCGATGACATAACGCGGATAGGTAGATTTCGCCCTGTCAGCGGATTTCAGGTCAAGATCCAGGGTCAGAAAAGGTTTTGTCTGTGAAGTGGTCCCCAGGACTCTGCCATCAGGATCGATTATCCATCCCATTCCGCCCAGATCGGGTGATTCCGTTTCGCAGATCCGGTTCGAAGAGAGGCAGAACGCGCCTGAAACAACGGCCGCGGCGCGTCCTCCGGCCAGCCATTTATCCAGGGTGTCTCGGCCTGTGGCTCTGGGGTGGGCCAGCAGCTGCACGCCCATGGAGGCGTAATGGCGTGCATGCTGAAAAAACCATATTTCCGTACAGATCAGAATGCCGATACGGCATCCCGGCAGATCAGCCGGTTTGAAGCGGCGGGGCCCCGGATGATACCATGATGCCTCCCAGAATCCCGGTTCATCGGGCAGGTATCGTTTTTTATGGATCTCGATGATTCGGCCTGGTAAACTGGCAAAACACTGATTATGACGTTTTACACCCCGATTCACCGGCCGCGTGGAGATCACGGCCGCCGGATGAAGGGCTTTAAGCCGACGGATCCACACCTCGTGTGTTCTCACGGCTTTTTCCCATTCATCGATCCGGAATTCGCGGTCTTTCGGGAACCAGGATGAAAAGGGCATTTCCGGTAATAATACCAGTTCGCTGGATTCATTCCCGACATGTTGAACCAGTCTGTTCCAGTCGGTCTCCATCAGATGGGGTTCATGGCGCATCTGGCAAACGGTTACGCGCATAAGAATGGATGTCCTTTCTCAAGAGCGGGTGGATCGCAAATGAAACCGTCATCCGTTCATTGATCCAGTGATCTCATCGCTCAGGAGGAAACCCTTCGAGTACTTTACGTACCGCGTTGACCAGGCTTCCCGCGGGCTGATTGCGATCCAGCAAACCCTTGCCGATTCCCTGCCAGATCAGTTCCTTCTTCCGGCTGTCAACGATGTCGATGACCAGAGTCCCTTCTTTATAATGGACCACGTGGCCGGGGCTGGTTCGGTGAACACGGCCCCAGCGGCCGACTCGATAGGTCGGGGCGACCCAGTCGCGCCGGTTTCTCACCAAAGCATAAAAAACCACCAGAAAGTCGGGTTCCTCCCCTGGATCCGTTTCATGAAATCCCCTGGACTCCAATATGGGTCTGATTTCGCTCATCACCTCTTTGGTGAACAGAGGGTTCTCTGCCGGCTTTCGAGCGGCGGTCCGGGCTCTGGGTCTTTCAAAGCGAAAAGTCCGATACTGCCTGAAGTCGACCTCTTCGTCATACTGAACGGATACATGAATACTGGAACAGCTGGCCCAAAAAAGAACCGTCAAAGCTGCGGCAGTCAATCGTTTCATGGTGTGTTTCTCCTCAATCGGTTGTATTTACCCAATCAATAAGATGAAAAACCCGGTAAAAATCAAGAAAAAATCGTACGATCAAAAGCGTCCTGCCGATCAGGGCGTGAGGCTATGCGGACGGCTGCCCGGATCGGGAGGTTTTATCGTTTCGGCCGGTCTGTGCAATTTTACGGACGATTTTGGGCTGAAAGAAACTTCTGCGTCCGAAGAGACGGTCCAGCCCGAATACAAGACCTTCGGCCAAAAGGAAGGCGATGAAAAAGGCCGCAATGCCGGAGCTGTCGCCGGGATGGTGTCTGGAGGCGATAAAATAGGCTCCTATGGCTATCAGAAGCGGAAGCATGAAAACGATGAATGCGGCACTGAGAAGGCCGTGCGGCGCGGTCTCGATCTCGATCTCATCTCCGGTTTTCAGGTTCAGTTCCGGGCGGTCGGTCAGCAGCAATTCACGCTTGCCCGTGCCGGATGCATGGCAGACAGCTCCCAGGCCGCAGTCTTTGCAACCTCCCCTGGGATCGAGCCGGACATGACATCCCTTTCCATCCAGGCGGCATACGATACCGATCTCTCTCATCTTTCGTCCTTTTAATATTTTGAACGCGACAGACGTCATGCCTGAATCGTCACAAGACGTTTATAAAGATACATGCTGCCGATCATCATGTCAAGGAAATTGTCATCTCTTCGAAGGAGATCGGCCGGACAGGCCGATGGGATCCTTTTCTGTGCTTCCATGGCCGTATCCGTGAATCCGGAGTTTGTCCTTGATCAGAAATTAAAAAAATTGTACATTTCACAGAATGGGATGTATATATCGAAATCGACGGCTGACGGTTATGCCTTTGCTGTTTTTCCTGATTTGGCCACAGGCATGCCGAAAAGTCCTGGATGAAACCGTTTTGATCGAACAGACCCTGGGACGGCTGAGCCAGTCGCTGGAAGACCTGGACCAATCACGATTTAATTCACTGATCATTCGGGACCGGGAAACCGTGCTGATAACGCCAGAGGGGGCGTGGACGGGATGGTCTTCCGTCGATTCGGTGATGCAGGTATTCTTCGGCCTGGGTGAATCGTATGAGATACTGTGGAAGGATCTGACCGTTCGATTGAACAGTCGCGGAAACACGGCCGGAATATCCGCCCGTCTGGCCATCGTACCGATTTTCACAAACCCGGATTCCATCCATTTCCGGTTCTGTTTTTCCGGCCTGATGGAGAAGAAATATAACCGGTGGCAGATATACCAGGGGCATTTATCGAAACAACTCGGAGCCGATTGATGAATAACAAGGATTCAAAATCCGAACCCGCTTTACACGACGGGCAGTTAAAAGAAGAGATCAAGGAATTGCGTACGCACGTCGAGAAACTGGAAAAACAGATCGAGACATTGGAGCATTCGGAGAAACGTTTTTCCGTTCTGTTTCATGAGGCCATCGATGCCCTGGTTGTGATCGACGGTGAATCGGCCGTGGTTTTGAGGGCGAATAAAGCGGCCTGCGAATTGCTGGGATATCGGGAAAAGGAGCTGACGGGAAAGCCCTTTACCTCGCTTCTGGCTCAGGAGTCTCAGGTGCCGGTTCCGCTGTCCAGGGAAGACGTGCGTTTTTACAACACGGTTTTCGTTCAGACATTTCACAAGTCGGACGGTAAAGAATGCGAGATGGATCTGACTTTTGCCATGGTTCCCTGGGATGACAAAACGGCGATTCTTACCTCGTTTCGGGATGTTTCGGAGCGGGTCAGGGCCGAAAAGGAACGGGAAAAGCTGATCCGGGATCTTCAGGAAGCCATGGAGAAAATCAAAACCCTTCGCGGGCTGATTCCCATTTGCGCGCATTGCAAGAAAATCCGGGATGACGAGGGGTACTGGCAGCAGGTGGAAGTGTATGTGCGCGATCATACGGAAGCCCAGTTCAGCCATGGCATCTGTCCGGACTGCATGCGTTCTCTCTACCCTGAATTGTCCAATGACAAAACGTTTTCCAAAGAAACCTGATGCTCATCGAGACGCAACACATTGTTCCCTGGCTGAAGAAACACTCTGAACGAATGATTTCTTTGTACGGTGACGCGACTGAAGGCCAGTGGACGCGCTATGAGGATCTGCTGCGCTGCTTTCAAAAATTTTTCGATCAGCCGGCAGCCGCGCTCTTCAGCACACCGGGCAGATCCGAGATCGGAGGCAATCACACCGATCACAACCAGGGCAGAGTGCTGTCCGCCGCAGTTCATCTCGACAGCATCGGTCTGGCCGCGCCCAGCCGGGAGAAACGGGTAATCCTTTATTCAAAGGGATATGATCCATTTCGGGTGGATCTCAATGATCTGAGTCCCAGGTCCGGTGAAGAGGGAACGACCCGTGCTCTGATCAGGGGAATCGTGGCCCGGCTTCAGGAACTGGGTTATTCGATCGGCGGACTGGATGCTTGTATTTCCAGCAATGTCATGGTCGGATCGGGATTGAGTTCTTCGGCCAGTATCGAAGTTTTGATCGCCGATTTTTTCAACGTGGTTTACAATCAGGGCAAGCTGCCGCCTGAACTTTTAGCCCGTATCGGTCAGTATGCCGAGAATCAATATTTTGGAAAACCCTGCGGTCTCATGGATCAATTGACCTGTGCTGTGGGGGGAATCGTGACCATCGATTTTAAGAATCAGGAGCAACCTTCGGTGGACCGGTTGTCCTTCCGGTTTCGTGATTTTGGATATCAGATGCTGGTGGTCAATACCGGATGCGGTCACGAGGACCTGACCGATGATTACGCCGCGGTTCCCGAAGAGATGCGCAGGGCGGCGCGGGCCCTGGGCGGGCATGTGCTGCGGGATATCGATGAGGAGTTGTTTTTTAAGGCTTTGCCGGCTTTGAGAAAAGAGGCGGGTGACCGGGCTGTGCTCCGCGCGATGCATTTTTTCAGGGAGAATGAACGGGTCGCCCGTCAGGCGGATGCCTTGAGGCAGGGAGATTTTCCGGCGTTTCTGGAACGGGTCAGGTGGTCGGGTGATTCCTCATTTCGTTGGCTGCAAAATGTGATCAATCAACGGAATCCCATGAATCAGGGAGTCGCCCTGGGGTTGGCGCTGACGGAGAAGTTTTTCGAGGAAGCCGGTGAAGGAGCCTGCCGAGTGCATGGAGGCGGATTCGCCGGAACGATTCAGGCATTTATGCCGACAAAAACCGTCTCTGCCTATGTCGACCGTATAGAGAAAGTGTTCGGCCGCGGTTCAGTAATAAGACTCAATATCCGTCCATTCGGTGCCTGGCATTTGGAACGCGAAGAGGCTTCTTGATGCACATTTTGGATCACAGAACCTGGGGTTCGACCATGAACAGGAAAATCAAGATTGTGTGTATTTGCTCCATGGTGGTGCTGGCCGCCTGCCAGGTTCGCCAGCCGCTGAGCGTGGGAATATTCCTGTGCGAAACGGAAGGAACCGAGGCAAAGGCGGTGTTGAACTGGCTTGAGAGCACTCCGTTCGATGTGAAAATTCTGCAGACGGATATAGATATCTCCCGGCTGGATGTCGGCTGGATTCATCTGCCCGATGAAACGGACTGGGAGATGGTTCAGCGTGATTCGCAGGCCGGTGATCTCTTTCGAAGAATGCTCGAACGCTCGATTCCCCTGTTTCTGACCGGATATGCGGCGATGCTTCCTCACGAATGGGGGTTTGAGTCCAATCCCCCAGAGGTTTTCGACTCCCCCTTCGAAGAACGCCGGCTTTTTGACAAGAAGGGATTGCAGAGCTGGAGGGGGCATCCGGCCTTTAACGGTCTTTTTGGAGGGGCGTATCTCTATGACGGTGAGGAGCGGGAACGGGGTGCCTTGATCGGTTATTTCGATGATTTCCCCGGCGAAGGGCGGGTGGCCGGAGTGGAAAAGTCCTATATTCATTTGCATCGGACACGGCGTTTGATGGTTGAGCATGAACAAAAGGGTCTTCATCTGCTTTCAGCGGGGGGATTAACGCGGTTCTCGCCGTCCAACCGTGCCCGGCCCCAGCTGGAACGATTTACAGAAAACTGTCTGCGTTATCTGGGCGGGGATTTTCGTCCCTGCGTTCCGACTTACTGGGAAGATCGGGATTTTTCGATCGATTCCATAGCCATCGATCCGGTCTCTTTCGAGCCGGCATCCCGGCGTGCATGGGAACCCTCAATCGATTCCGGTTTATTCTGGGAGCAGGAGCAGCCGGACGGCGGATTTTTTGATTTGGCCGGCAGACGTATTCTGGTCATGGGTCGAGAAAAAGGGGGAGTGGATGAAGTCTGGACCCATCCTTTTCGCGCTTTTCGGCGATACGGCGCCGCGGTTCTTCAAAACGGCAAACCCAAAGCCCTGGAAACATTTCCATCACGCCTGACGATTCGTCCCGAAAGTCTGACCCGGCTTTACACGTTGAAAGGGGGCGTGCTTCGTGAAGTGGTTTGCGTTTCAGTGGATCAGCCGGGTTGTCTGATCCACTATGAATACACGGGCGAAGATGAGATCGATTTGCTGATAACCGTTTCCAGCGATCTGAGATGGATGTGGCCTTATGACGAGAAATCTCTTGGAGGGATCGAATACGGAGTCGATAAATTCCGCGGAGCGGTTCTCGTCCGTGACCGGTCCGGGGCGTTCAATGCCCTGATCGGCGGGGATATCGCTCCAAAACATATATTGGCGGGCGCAGTGAATTCGGCTCATTTGGAAGGGGAAACCGGAGAGGGGGATAAAGATGAGAATGAAATCGCTTTCGGTTTTCACTATTCTCTCGGCGGATCGGGCTCGAGCCGTTTAAACATCGGTCTGGCCGGAACGGATCAGGGGGAGAAAGCGGTTCGGTCGCATTACATGGAACTGCTGGAGCATTTTCCCTCCGTTTACGAAGACTCGGCCGAACATTACAGGCGCCTGCTGGAGTGTTCGGTCACTGTGGAGTCTCCGGATGAGGAGTTCGATCGTTTATGGCAATGGGCCCTGGTGGGAACCGATCGTTTCTGGGTTCACACTCCCGGCCTGGGAACCGCGCTGACGGCCGGTTATGCCACGACGCAGCGGGGCTGGGACGGAGGTCACGCTGTCAACGGGCGCCCGGGGTACGGCTGGTATTTCGGCCGTGACGCAGCCTGGTCGGCTTTTGCGGTGAACGATTACGGCGACGTGGAATCCGTCAGAAAGCAGCTCGAATTTTTTCAGAAATTTCAGGATCTCAACGGAAAAATATTTCACGAACTGTCCACATCGGGAGTCGTCCATTACGACGCGGCCGACGCAACGCCTCTCTATATCATGCTGGCCGCGCATTACCTGCGGGCCTCCGGTGATCTGCCTTTTATCCGTGAAAGCTGGTCCTGCCTTCAAAAGGCCATGGCTTTTCTTTATAGCACCGATACAGACGGAGACGGTTTGATCGAAAATACCGGGGTCGGTCACGGATGGGTGGAAGGAGGCGGTCTGTACGGCGCTCATACCACGCTCTATCTGGCCGGCCTGTGGGCCCGGACCCTGAGCGATGCCGCGGACATGGCCGGGGCGCTCGGTTACGGCGATCTGGAAGACCGATACCGCAGGGAAGGGGAAAAAGTCCGGTCTGTACTGAACAGTGAATTCTGGAATGAAGCGGAGCATTTTTCATTCTACGGCTTGTACGAAGACGGAACCATGAATCCGGAGAAAACGGTTCTGCCCGCGGTTTTGATGGCGTGGAATCTTCTGGATGATGACAAGGCCGCATCCATGCTGCCCGTCCTGGCCGGAAACGGATTCTCGTCGGATTGGGGTGTGCGCATACTCAGCGCGGAGTCGCCTCTTTTCAATCCGCGCGGATACCATTACGGCAGCGTATGGCCGCTGTTCACGGGATGGACGGCCCTGGCCGAATATGAGTACGGCCACGCGGTTCAGGGTTTTGCTCATATTTACAACAATCTTCTGATCAAGAATCACTGGGCGCTGGGATTCGTGGAAGAGGTCATGAACGGTTCTGTTTACGAGCCTTCGGGTGTATGCCCCCATCAATGCTGGTCCGAGACCAATATCCTGCATCCCGGAATCACGGGGCTGATCGGGTGGAAACCCGACGCGCTGGAAAACAGGGCCGCTCTCAAACCCCGCGTCCCCTGGCATTGGGACCGGTTTTCGGTTCGAAACCTTCGCGCCGGGCGGCATCGACTTCACTGGACCATGGAGCGCAAACCCGGAGAGATCGTATGCCGATTTGATCATGAGGGGGGTCGTTCATCCCTGATTCTTGATTTCAGCCCCGAATTGCTTCCAGGCATGGAGATCGTGGATATTCAGCTGGACGGAAAATCCATGCCTTTTCGAAATGACAGGCATCGGGGCCTGCTTCGCGATCCGGTTTCTTTCCCGGTGCGCAAAACCCGAACACTTCGCGTTCTGTATCGCGGAGGAATCACGGTTCTGCCGAAGATCGCCCGGCCCGTTCCCGGGTCTCGTTCAGGCCATGCCCGCGTTGTGGATCATTCCTGGCGTGAAAACGTGTATTCTGCGGTTCTGGAGGGTGAATCCGATACAACCCATGATTTCACTTTCCGGCTTCCAGGCGGCGGTTCCGTGACAACCGGAGGCCGGTCTCTGCCTGCGGACGAACGGGGCTTTTTGAATCTGCCCGTTTATTTTCCGGAATCCGACAAGGCCTATTCCACCTGCGTGGTGCAGATACGGCCGCGGTTTGTCAGACACTGAAGAGCCGGAAACCGGACAGCCGGATTCGGGCTGATAACGTTATTTAAAGGATTCGAATATGATCGTCTGTCATCACTGCGGAAAAAACATCGGTCTCGATCACAAACCCGCCCGGCAGGAGACCTGTCCCTTCTGCGATCAGCCTCTGCATTGCTGTCTGAATTGTATTTTTTACAACGAGAAGGCCTTTCATCAGTGCCGTGAAACCGAAGCGGAATATGTGTCGGATAAAGCTTCACCCAATTTCTGTGATTATTTCCGTCCTTCCGATCAGACAAAAGAAACCGAATCCCGAGCGGACGAGGCTCGCAGAAAGCTGGACGAACTTTTTGGCGGCCGCTGATCCGGTCCGCGGTTTCCGCGAATTTCCCGGCATTCGACCCAGTGTCCCGAAGGAGAGTGTGCCATGAAACGATTGCTTTGTACGGTTCTTTCCTCGTTGATCATGTCTGCGGCATGGAGTCAGGACAATCTGCCGAAGGCCTTTCCCTTTACCGAACATCCGCTCACACTCACACGGCCGGCGCGCGAAGGAACTCCCTTCAATCAGGCGGGCCGCCGGTTCGCGGTTCTGGGGGATGAAAGCGGCCGGTTTGAGGCCTGGGCGTACCCCCTGAAGCTGTTCCGGCAATTCGAGTTCTCCTTCTTTGTCGATGAGTCCACCCGGCCTGTCAATGCCGGCTCCATTGTCCGGACCATCGACAAGACTCCGTCCCGGACCACGCTGACTTACACCTTTCAATCCTTCACTGTCAAAGCCCATTATATCACATCCGTGAAAGAGCCCGGAGCGTTGATTCTGCTGGAGGTTGAGGCCGTCAAACCGCTCACGGTTGTGTGCGGTTTTATTCCCGTGCTGCAGCCCATGTGGCCGGCCGGGCTGGGAGGACAGTACGCCTTCTGGAACCGCGAACTGAACGCTTATGTCATCTCCGAGCCCACGCGGAAAAATCATGGAATCGTCGGTTCGCCGGCGGCTTCGGCAGTCTCCTATACACCGGCCCATATGCTCTCCGATGATCCCAACGAGTTTCGAATCATCATCAGCGATCCGGAAACAGTACGCGGAAAATGGATACCCATTGTCATGGCCGGAGGAAAAGGAAATCGCGAAACCCTTATCGAACAGTATCGGAATCTTCAGGAGTCGATTCCGGAAATCATTCGGGAGTCCGAGGCGCATTATCGGTCTTTGCTTGGGTCCACGTTGCAGATTCAGACCCCGGATGAACGACTCAATCAGGGTCTGGAATGGGCCAAGGTCTCGTATGACAATCTGGTGGTGGAAAATCCCGACCTGGGCACGGGCCTGGTGGCCGGTCTGGCTGCCTCCGGATCCAGCGGCAGGCCCGGATTCGGATGGTTTTTCGGCGGGGACACCTATATCAACGCGCTCAGTCTCAACAGTTTATGCCATTATTCCACGGTCCGGCAGATCCTGGAATTTATGGTTCCATTCCAGCGGGATGACGGCAAGATGGCGCATGAAATCTCCCAGGCCGCGGCTTATATCGACTGGTTCGGAGATTATCCCTATGCCTATATTCACGGCGATACCTCTCCCTTCTTTATCGTAGCCGTACACGACTATGTGCGGATGAGCGGTGATTTGGAGTTTGCCGTGTCTCTTTGGCCGGTGCTGAAGAAAGCTTATGACTGGTGTCTGAGCACAGACGCCAACAGCGACGGTCTGATGGACAACAGCAGTGCCGGTTTGGGCGCTCTCGAGTATGGAGCCCTGGCCGGGGGACTGGCCACGGATATCTATCTGGGTGCCATCTGGACCCGGGCGGCCCGTGCCATGGCCGATCTTTGTGAATGGACGAAACACAGCGATTTCATTCCGGACGCCCGCCGAAACGCGGAGAGGGCGGTTCAGGCTTTCCGCCGCCTGTTCTGGGATCCGGACACCGGTGTTTACGCGTACGCCTTCAATGACCGGGGAGAACATGTCAAGGAATTTTCTCCCTGGAACGCAGTGGGGCTCATGTGGGAGCTGGGAGAACCCGACCGTTCGGCTGCGACCCTTCGCCGCATCGCCTCTTCGGAACTTACGACCGACTGGGGAGTCCGTTCCATCTCCATAAACAGCAGTTATTATCAGCCCCTGAATTACAATTACGGAGCGGTCTGGCCCTTTCTCAACAGCTGGGTGGCTTCGGCCCATTTCAGGCATCATTTTATGCATCAGGGTTTTGCCGTCCTCAAGGCCACAATGGATCATGTCTATCATCATCAGCTGGGTGCGGTCGGAGAGGTTTTTTCCGGATCCCTGCACACCTGGCCCCAGGAATCGGTTTCACATCAGGGTTTTTCCACGGCCGGAACGGTTTTGCCTCTGGTCCGTGGACTTTTGGGGCTGGATGGGGACGCGATGAGCAGAAAGGTTGTTTTCGCGCCGCAATTCCGGGCGGACTGGGATGTTGTGACTGTCAGCAACTACCGAATCGGCGAGGGATCGTGGGAATTTGAGTGGCTTCGGTCTTCCCGTGAGATTCGGCTGGATGTACGGACCGATGCCGTTGAATATGAACTGTTGACAGCCCCGTTCCTGGGGCCCGGAACCCGAATCGATTCCGTTCTTGTCAACGGGATGAAAACCGAGTTCGAATGCTTTAAAAATTCCCGCGGGGTTCAACCCCGAATACGAATACGCCCGGCCGGTTCACAACAGCGTATTCAGCTGTATATCACTCCGGCGGTTGAGGTGCTGCCCGCGGTGGTGGAATCCCGGGTGGGAGATTCGAATCGTGGCCTGAAGATCGTGTGGCTGGAACGGGAGAATCGGGGAATCCGGCTGGTTTGTGAGGGTCTGGCCGGCGAATCCTATCATCTGCGCGTGACCCGTTCACAGGACATACTGGAAGTCCGTGGAGGCCGGCTGAAAGGCGATCTTATATTTATCGACTTTCCGGAGGAAGAGGAAGGATTCGTTGAGAAGGAGGCATGGATCAAAACCCGGACAAGCGAATCGGAACTTCCGATAAAGAACCGGTATTAGCCTTTGATTTCAGATGTTACCGAAATGGCTGTTTCCAGTACCATGACCGGATATCGTCCGGGTATTTATGGGGTATGAACCATGTGATTCAGAATACGGAAACGGCTTCACGGAACTTTAACAGTGTGTTTTCCGTATGAAATTAATAAATCCACTTATTTTTGTAGTTTCTTGATTTGATGGAATGACGATTGCCGCATTCCGGTTATTCTGCCCATTACCCGCCGGCTTGATGAGCAAGGGGAATACGGATATACATCGAACTTTTTATCAATCGTTTCGGCGATAAGGAGGCCAACATGCAGGATGAACATTTCGACGATACGGGTTTTGATAATGCCGACAGCCTCGAGGAAGAAGGATCCGGCCGGAACGAAGACGCGTCATCCGTTCAGCCGGCCCGGCTGAGTATTCGAAAGAAGGATGAGGTCATTCAGGAGTTTGTCATAGAATCTCTTCCGGTAACAATCGGCCGGAAGGCCGAAAACGGGATCGTTCTGGAAGACCGCAATGTTTCACGGAAACATGCGGAGATCGTGAAGGAGAATGATCAATTTTTCCTCAGGGATTCGGGCAGCACGGGCGGCACCCGGCTCAACGGACAGCCGGTTGTCGAGAAGGACATCCATACCGGTGATGTCATACAGATCGGTGAATATCGGCTGACCTTTGATTCAGGAGATCCGGATGATGAGAGGACGGTCTTTGACGACGAAGAGACCCGGCTTGAGGAAGGGACCGCCCTGGATGAAGACCGGACTCGTTTCTATGAAGAGCCTGAAGCCCGGCTGCTGATCATCAAATCCGACATCCTGGATGAAGATGTCGTTCTGGGTGACCAGGTTCTCGTTCTGGGAAGGGACGAGGAGGCGGATGTCAATCTGGATGACAAGCGGGCGTCACGCAAACATTGTGAGGTCCGTTCGGATGGTTCGGAATTTATCATCAGGGACCTGGGCAGCGCCAACGGAACATTCGTCAACGGACAGAAGGTTTCGGAACAGCCGCTGAAAAACGGAGACCGGATTCAGATCGGGTCCACGGTCCTCGAATTCCGTATGGATCCGGTTCACAAACCAAAACACCGGTCCAGACTCAGCGGGGTTTTCAAAGGTGTTTTCTACTTGTTTTTACTGGCCGCCGTTTCATACGGCGCCTATCGGCTGATTACCGGGCTTTCCGGCCGTGCCGGCGGTCCGGTCATTATGCAGACTCTCTGGACCTACGCAACCCGTGACGCCGTTCAGGGCAGTCCGGCTCTCGGCGATGTCAACGGAGATGGATTCATCAATCTGATCGCTGCGGACGCGGCCGGTTTTCTGTATGGGCTGGATGCCCGCCACGGAGGCATGATCTGGAATTCGGACTTCAACACCCGGGCCGGTTCCATGGCCGGTTCAACCAAACTGGCTGATATCAATCTGATCGACGGCGAGCTGGACGTGGTAGCCGGAACCGCCTCCAGAGGCGTTCTGGCTCTTGACGGCGGCACCATGCGGCCTATCTGGTGGGGAAAGACCGAAAGTCAAGTCCTTTCCTCACCGGCCGTGGCCGATATCAACAGCGACGGAATTCCGGACGTGGTCGTCGGAACACTCTCAGGCAGGATCATCTGCTTCGACGGCAGGCAGGGTGGGGTGATATGGTCTTTTGAAGCGGACGGTCCGGTGACTGCGTCACCCGTGATGGTGGATATCAACGGCGACGCAGTGCCCGATGTGATTGTCGGATCGACCAGGAACCGGTTATATGCTCTGGACGGCCGCAACGGACAAATTATCTGGGTTCATTCCGGAACAGAGGCTCCGTCAACGGCGGCCGTCGCCGATTTCAACGGCGATAAGAAGCCGGATGTGGTTTTTGTCACGGCATCTGCAGTGATCGTTCTGGAAGGAACCAGAGGGGCGCTGCTCTGGCGTTGGGAAATCCCTGAATCGGCCCGTCCAACTCCGTCGAACCCCTTTCTTCCGCTGCCTCCGGCTTTGGCGGATCTCAACAGAGACCGGATACCGGAAATCATTTTTTCGACACCCGGCGGCCATGTTTTCGCACTGGATACTCGATCCGGGACGCAGGGATATTTATGGGATTTCAGTATCGGACCCTCCCGGAAAACGTCGCCCGCTCTTTTTGATTTTAACGGCGACGGAATCAGCGATGTAGCCGTGGGAGATGATCAGGGCATTTTGATCATCATCAACGGTGTGAACGGCCATCAGCTGAACACACTGGCCGTAGGCAGCGCGGTTATGTCTTCTCCGGTCATCGGTGATTTTACCGGTTCAGGCACAGCCTGTCTGGCAGTAGGCACCATGGACCGGAAAATCGTAGCCGTCCAGACCCAGTCGCGAATTTCCAGAGGGAAATCGGCCTGGCCCTTTTTCGGCGGCGATATCAGGAATACCGGATTCAGCCGATGACCGGTTCATTGTCTCCGCGGTTTGAGTGCGCCGCGCTCACGGATCGAGGCCTGAAGCGAAGCCGGAATGAAGATGCCTTTGTGTGTGACGCGCATCATGGCATTTTTCTTGTGGCGGACGGAATGGGAGGCGAACAGGCCGGTGACACGGCCAGCCGCATCACGGCCGATGTTTTCGCACGCTCGGTGGTCCCATATTTAACTGATGAAGATTTGACCCTGCCTGTAGAAACATCGCGGGAACACGATCCCTGGAGAGAGATTCTCTGCCTGGCCGTGAAGGAGACGAACAGGCAGGTCGTGGAATATGCCGAGAGACAGGGAACCCGCGGTATGGGGTCTACACTGACTGCGGCCGTAGTGATTCAGGACCGGTTGTATATCACCCATGTGGGCGATTCCCGCCTCTATTTGACAGACGGACGGGAATGCCGACAGATCACCCGTGATCATACCAAAGTGGAAGAGATGGTCGCGCGGGGTGTGCTCACACCGGAGCAGGCGCGAAACCATCCTCAGAAGAATATCATCACTCGCTGTGTAGGCCGCAAAAAAACTACCGCCGACATCGAAGTTCTCGAACCTGTTGAGAATGCCGTGTATCTGATTTGCAGCGACGGCCTGGTGGACATGGTTCCGGATTCGAAGATTTATGAATTGATCTCCGGGGGTGCCGGCCTTGAAGAAGCCGCGAAAATGCTGGTCGAGGCCGCCAATGATCAGGGCGGCAGAGACAATATCACCGTGGTGCTGTTTCGAATCTGAAATACGAAAGGAAACCAGGGCGTGGCTGCTGCCGGTAAAAGGAAACTGGGGAAGTATGAGATAGAACGTTCCATTGGAAAGGGCAGTGCCGCCAACATCTATCTGGCCAGACAGAATTTACTGGGGCGGAAGCTTGTGATCAAGGAGCTTCTGCCCCTTCAT
>DSAB01000070.1 GCA_011388275.1 bacterium
GGTGAAGATATAACGATTACACGGGAGCTGGACCCGAATACCCGGCTGATCAAAGCCGATCGTGGAACTCTCGAACAGGTTGTCATGAATCTCTGCATCAACGCCAGGGATGCCATGCCGAACGGAGGGAATCTTTATATAAAGACAGAGAGTCTGACACCAGACAAGGACGAGCTCGACCGGGTTCCCGGTGCCGAGCCCGGAGAGTATGTGCGCCTGACGGTCAGGGATACCGGTGTGGGGATGAGCGATGAAGTCATTAAACAGATATATGATCCATTCTTTACGACGAAAAAAGCGGGCAAGGGAACGGGATTGGGGCTCAGCGTTGTCTACGGGATAGTCAAGCAGCACAAGGGGTGGATTCATGTGACCAGTCAGGTCGGCAAAGGATCCGTCTTTCAAATCTGTTTGCCGGTTCCGAGCAGTGAGACCAACAGGGAGATCAGCATGAATTTGGAGAAAGCGGGGACTCAAACAAATAATCAGCGCATCCTCTTTATTGAGGATGAAGAGAAGATTCGGCAGTTCACGGCAAGAGGGTTGACTCAAAAGGGGTTCAAGGTCTTTTGCGCGGCCACGGCCCGTGAAGCCGAGGATCTTTTCGATAGCCATGACGGTGATTTTGAAATGGTGGTCAGCGATGTGGTCCTGCCCGATCAGAACGGCGTGGAACTGGTGGAGAAATTCCTGAAAATCCGGCCGGAGCTGAAGGTTCTCCTGAGCAGCGGATACACGGATCATAAATCCATGTGGCCGGCCATACAGGAGAAAGGGTACAACTATCTGGTCAAACCCTACACACTCATGGATTTGATCAACGCGATCAACGGGGCCATTCATGCCTGAGACTCGGCGGAGAAACGCGATTCGTGTGCCGCGGGTTTGCTTGAATGCCGATTAACGAAAAGAGGAATGATGCCGGGAATTTATTTTCAGAAAGAAACGAACAGACATTACCGAATGCTGTTCATCGGAGCGGGATTCAGCGCCGTGTACTGGTGTCTGGAATCGTTCCGGGACGCGTTTGTTTTTCACCGGGGACCTTTTTTGCAGCGTCTGGTCGCTCCGGATCTGACCGGATTCTGGATGCGAATTCTGGTGGTGTGCGTTATCATGCTGTTCAGCGCCAGGACCCAGATCATGAGCCGGTCCACCGAAGAGCAGCCGGGACGGCGGCGTGGCCCGTTCGGCGTCATTCTGATCGGTTTCTGTTTCAGCGGCTTGTACTGGATTCTGGAGGCGTTCAGGGATTCGTTTGTATTTGAAAGGACGCCCTTTTTCAAGTCGCTCCTGCAGCCGGATCCCATGGGACTGTGGATGCGAATGCTGGCTGTTTGTATCATTGTTCTGTTCAGCATTTACGCGCAGTCTCTCATCAATGCCCGAAAACGCGCGGAAATCCGGCTTCTCGAAGAACAGGCGGAGCTGGAAAAAGTGGTGCGGCAGCGGACTCTCGAATCGGCCCGTTCCCTGGATCAGCTGGTGGTCGAGATCGAAGAGCGTAAACAGGCTGAAGTCGAATTGAGACGGTCCAACCGGGCGTTGAAAACACTGAGTGAGGGAAACAAGGCCCTGGTCAGAGCCACCAGCGAAGCGGATCTGCTTCGGAATGTATGCCGGATTTGCATCGAGCCCGGTGAATATGCCTTCGCCTGGGTGGGTTGGTGCCTTGAAGAGCAGGGACTCATCGAACCGGCGGCCTGGGCCGGTGACGTGCCGGATCTGGTTGGCTCCCGTCCCCTTTCGTGGCTGTCTGGTTCGGCAAAGGAGATTGAAAACCCGAATCTGTCCGCTGAAACCCGCGTCTTTCACTACGGTGAATCCGAAAAGGATGCTCCCGATTTTGAAACAGCCGGCGCGGCAGGGATACAGTCGATGTGTTTGCTGCCGCTGTCGGGAGAAGAAGGCGTATTCGGCGTTCTGGCCATTTACAGCCGGTCCGACACCGCTTTCAATGGAGAGGATATCGATCTGCTGGAAGAGATGGCGCATGATCTGGCTTTTGGTATCGGCGTGCTGCGCAACAGAGAAGAACAGAAACGAATCAAGGAAGAACTGCAGAACAGCGAAGAGAAGTACCGCACGTTGACGGAAAACATCAACGCCGGTATTTTCCGCACAACAGTGGATCCGGATGGGACCTTTCTGGAAGCCAATGCGTACCTGGCGGATATGCTGGGATATCCCGACAAGAATGCCCTGATGCAAATGAAAGTGAAAGAGCTCTATCAGTCTTCCGAAGACCGCCAAAAACTGATTGATAAACTCCGGGCAAATGGATTTGTCAAGGATGAAGTGATCCGGCTGAAAAAGCGGGATTCCACCCCCATATACGCGTCGGTTACCGTGGTTATGGTTCGCGACGGGAAGAAGGAGACGACCTATCTGGACGGCTTTCTGGAGGATATTACGGAACGCCGTCAGGCCATGGAGGCTTTGCGCGAGAGTGAAGAACGGTACCGGACCATCGCGGAGAATACGACGGATGTGATCTGGATGATGAATATGGACATGTCTCTGGTCTACGTCAGTCCGTCGATCAAGCAGCAGCTCGGCTATGATGTCGAAGAGATCCTGACGCTTCCGCTTCATCGGTTTCTGGCTCCCAGATCTTTACAGACCGTTCAAAGGATGATTGCTAAAATCCGTCATGAAACCTGTACCGGCTCTCAGGGTGAATCTCTGTCCAGAACCCTTGAACTGCAAATGGCCAGAAAGGATGGATCCTCGGTTTTGGTGGAATTTATGGGGACACTGGTTCGCGATTCGGAAGGCAATCTCACGGGAATTCACGGCATCAGCCGGGATATTACCGAGCGGAAACAGATGCAGACGGAGATCGATCAGCGAAAGAAATATCTGGAGTTTGTGCTGAACGAAACACCCGATGCAATCATCACTCTGAACGCGCAGCGTCATATTGTCGAATGGAACCGGGGTGCGGAGAAATTATTCAAGTATGCCCGGCATGAAGTGCTGGGAAGGGACCTGGATGACCTGATCTGCCGGGGCGAAATGCGGAAGGAAGCAACCCGATTGACCCAAATGGTCTTAAGGGGCGAGAAAGTTCCGAAACTGGAGACAGTACGGTATCGTAAAAACGGTTCTCCCGTGCATGTAATGGCGGCCGCTTCACCCCTTCGGTTCAGCGGCGTCCTGCACGGCATTGTGGCCGTGTATACGGATATTTCGGAACGAAAACGGGCGGAAGAAGAGCTGAAACGATTGAATCAATCCCTGAAAACATTGAGCGAGATCAATATATCACTGGTTCGGGATACCGATGAAAAAATACTCCTGGAAGATGTCTGTCACATTCTCGTCAATGTGGGAGGCTATGAGGCTGCGTGGGTGGGATACCGGGATCCGGAAAATGAAGAGAGAATCAAGTCCCAGGCCCTGTTTGCCGGGAATCTGGGTTCTTTTGATCCGGCATTGGTCCGGTGGGAATCGGTGAACGTAAAAGATGATCCTGTTGGAAAAGCCCTTCGAACCGGAGGATTGTCCATCATCAGAGGATCTATCGCAGAGCCTGTCTCTCTTTTCGACAAAGGCCGCATGAGATCGGGTATCTGTCTTCCTCTGAAAGAAAAAAGCCGGGTTTTCGGTGTTTTGCAAATCATCTCATCCGACATGGAAGCTTTTGACAGTCAGGAGGTCAGCCTTCTTCAGGAGATGGCCAATGATTTGGCGTTTGGCATTGACGTGCTGCGTTCGAGACGGATTCATGAACAGGCTGAAAAGGAGAAGAAACGCATGCATGCTCAGCTGCTGCAGGCCCAGAAAATGGAAGCCGTGGGTATTCTTGCAGGCGGCATCGCTCATGATTTTAACAATCTGCTGACGGCTATTCTGGGTTGTGCGGATATGGCGATGATGGAGCTGACCAAAGATCACACTGTTTACGCCGATTTAAAGGAGATTGTGCATGCATCCAAACGGGCGGCGGAGTTGACCCGGCAATTGCTGCTGTTCAGCCGCAAACAGCCCATGCAGTACGAAAATGTGGATTTAAACGGCACAATCAGGAATCTGATAAAGATGCTTCAGCGGCTGATCGGTGAAGACATCACGATTCAAACGTTGCTGGATGATGATCTGAGCCTCATCAGGGCCGATGCGGGGACCGTTGAACAGGTTATCATGAATCTGGCTGTGAATGCCAGGGATGCCATGCCTCAGGGTGGTCGCCTGGAGGTGAGTACGAACAATGTCCGGTTGACTGCGAAAAAATGCCGGGATCACAGTGAAGCCCGACCCGGAAAATTTGTTTGCCTTTCTGTTCGTGATTCGGGTATGGGCATGTCATCCGATGTCATCCAGCACATATTCGAGCCATTTTTCAGTACCAAGGGTGTCGGCAAGGGAACGGGTCTGGGCTTGTCGGTTGTGTATGGAATCATCAAACAGCATAACGGATGGATCGATGTTCAAAGCCGGTTGAATGAAGGATCGCAGTTTGAGATTTATTTTCCCGCTGTTTCGGAGAAGAAGGATAAAAGAATGAAAAAAACCCCTGTTCAGGAGAAGAAAACAATTGCCGGAAAACGTATTCTTTTGATTGAAGACGAAGAGAGGGTGCGTGAATTTGCTATCAGCGGGTTGGGCCGAAGCGGATTTGAAGTTTTTGCCGCATCCAACGCCCGGGAAGCCAGACAAATATTTCAGAACGAAAACGGGGATTTTCATCTGATTCTGAGCGATGTGGTTCTGCCTGACTGCAACGGCCTGGAGCTGGTTGATGATTTTTTGGCTCAGAATCCCGATCTGGCCGTTCTGCTCAGCAGCGGGTATACGGATTACCAGGCCCGGTGGCCGAGTATTGAAGAAAGGGGCTTTCGTTTTTTGGAAAAACCCTATGTTTTGGCAGATTTATTGCATGTTATTCGGGATATGGCCGCTTAGGGCGATCAATGGCTTTTTTATTTCAACTTGAAACGGGAATTGTGTATTTGAACATCGAAGGAATTGCAGACGAAAGTGCATCGGCTTGAAGCCTGATTCAGGGGGGGCTTTCTGAGCGGATCTTCTTTTGACTGCGGGAGAGCTCGAATGTTTATCAATCGATTGAAAATCCGCGGCAAAATATTGGTCTTTATACTGGGGATCAATATTCTGGTTCTTCTGACCATTTTCTCCATTTTTTATCGTTTTTCGAAGAACATTCTCGTTCATGAACTTCAGCAGAAAGCTTCCGAGAAAGTAATCGGTGTGTCGCGTACCATTGAAGGATATTTTCTCGAAAAGGGAAAGATCGCCTGGACCTTCAGCCGGAATCCCTATCTGAAACGATGGCTTAAAACCGGTGCGGTCAGAGGGGCCGATTATTCCCGCGATCCCGTGTACCAGGATATTATCGCGCATTTCAGGACGATTGTCGCCGGAGATCCGGAAATCTATTCGGCTGCCGTGGCCAGTGAGAAGTCGCAGGAATATTTTGACAATGAAGAACAGGTTCTTCCCGACACATATTATGTGGGGCAGAGACCCTGGTACATTGCGGCTATTGCGAAGGAAAGCCCGTCCTGGGACATTGATGTCAGTTATACGGATCAAAAGGCCTATCTGAATTACAGGCATCCCATCTATGATGATGAGGGCAGGGTTTTGGGGGCCGGATGTATCGATATCAGTCTGGAAAATCTGAGTTCCTTTATGGAGAATCTCGACATCTTTTCAACCGGTGTCCCTATATTGATCGGGCAGGATGGAACGATCCTTTACCATCCCGACACCTCATATGTATTCAAGAAGAAAATATTCGATATTCAGGACGATGGAAAGCAGTACAGAAACCTCGATCAGGTTTTCAGGCGTATTCATGAGAAAGAAACCGGCGCGGACAATGTGATTTTCGAAGGAAAGCGAAGGATTTTCCTAACCGCGCCTCTTCCACAGTTGGGATGGACCGTTCTGCTCAGTGTTTCCGCAAGAGAAATGACCTTACCCTTGAGCCGTCTGACCCTTATCACATTGGTTGTGATCGCGGTAGCCATGGCCTTGTTAACCGTTTCTGTCCTGTTCATATCGGGAATCATTACCAGACCTCTGGCCCGGGTGGTGAACATGCTGCGCAATATCGCGGAAGGAGACGGTGATCTGGTCAGCCGAATCCATGTTGACACAAAGGACGAGACAGGAGATGTGGCTCACTGGTTCAATGTCTTTGTAGAGAAGATGTATGAAATTGTGTCCCAGGTCAGGAAGAATGCCGGACAGCTGGCCGTTGGAACCGGAGAGGTCAGCGCAGCCGCCGTGCAGCTTGCGGCCGCCTCGGAAGAACAGAGTACCCAGGCCGGTGAAGTGGCGGCCAGCGTGCAGGAAGTGGCCGCCGCCATTGTGCTCAACTCCCAGAACGCGAATCAAACTGCAGGGCTGGCCCAAAAAGCCAACGAGAAGGCTCTGCAGGGTGAAGAGGTCATGCAGGCGTCTCTCAGTCAGATGGAGGAGATTGTCGGGCGCGTGGGACAGGCTGAGTCCATCGTCAATTCACTGTTCCGGCGAATGGACAAGATCAGGGAAGTGGTCTGGACGATTAATGACATTACCGCGCAGACCAAGGTTTTGGCATTGAATGCGTCTATCGAAGCGGCCAATGCCGGAGAACAGGGCAAGGGATTTGCGGTTGTGGCCGAAGAGGTGCGCAGTCTGGCAGGCAGAACCAGTGAAGCCACCAAGGAGATCAGCCAGACCATGAAATCCATCCATGAAGACGCGGAAAAGGCTTTTGAATCCATGACTTCAGTCAAGACGGCGGTATCGGAGGGCAGGCAGAATACAGAGCAGTCCGGAGCCGCCTTTGAGGAGATCGTTCAGGCGGTTTCAGAAGCCATGTCCATGATTCAGCAGATCGCTTCGGTCTCCGAAGAGCAGAGCACCGGAGCGGAAGAGATCGCGAGAGCCGTGTCAGCCATCAGCGATATCACCGGACAATCCGCAGAGGGGGTGGAACAGATGGCCGCGGCGGCCCAGCATCTGAAAGAGCAGACCGAAGAGCTGAATCAGCTGGTGCGGCAATTCACTCTGGATGAATCGTGTTCCTGAGAACATTGAACCGAACCGGGTAAGATTCTGCCGTAATAATTAGGAAGAGGAAACACTAAACAAATCGAACAAAATGATGGAGATATTGATGAAGAAGGAACTTTGTCTTATACTTTTCGTCATGGCCTGTCTGCCCATTCGTGAGGGATTTTCCGCTGAACCGGCGCCTCCCGCTCTGGTCCAGTACGCGCGTCAGAATCTGGCACAGCTGGGTCGCAGTCCGGTCATTGTCAAAGAAGTCAGCAACCAAAACAGCCGGAATCTCAATATGGATGAGGTTAAAAGAAACGATGATCGCTGGAGGTCCACACGCGGGATCGCGGAGTTTATGCGGCCTCTTATGAACTCCCAATGTGCCGGATATTTAAGGGCCATCCAGAAGAGTAAAAAGTATTTTATGGATATCACCGTCGTGGATTCCCGGGGAGTCAGTGTGGCCATGAGCGAAAAGACTCGTGAATACTGGCATCGTGACAGGGAATTCTTCACGCAGGTCATGAATGGGGCGGAAGGATCGCTGTTCGTGGGCGATATGGAATTTGATACCAGCCTGCAGATCTATATGGTTCATGTCGGAGTGCCCGTCTATGAAGGGGATCGGGTAATCGGGGCGATCTCGATCGGTATTGATGTGGATCAATTTGAGAAAACGCTGTAACTGCGAATCCTTCGGATGAGTCAATGGCTTGTTGATTTTAAAATTACCAGCCTGTTCCAAGAAAGGAAATCATCATGCTGCAATGGTTTCGGGATTTGAAAATTACTCACAAACTGATCATCGGATTTTCGAGCATGCTGGTCATTATGATTGTAGTCGGAATCAGCGGTTTTATCGGAATGGGCCGGACTCAGGGACACTTGACTGAAATCTATTTACAGCGTCTGCCCAGTCTTGATTATATACTGCAGGCGGATCGCGACCTGTATCAGCTGATTGTGGCGGAGCGGTCCATGATTTTCGCCGACGTGCGGTCCGATGTGTTTCAGCAGTTTATAGCTGATTATGAAGAAAATATGGCCCAGTCCGCCGAACGGTGGGAAAAATACAAGGAGTTGAACCATACAGAGGCCGAACTTCCGCTGATCGAGAAATTCGACAGGATTCGTGCCGTGTGGGAAGTCATTTCGCGCCGGATCGTAGAAGCTCGAAGTGAAGACACACGGCATGGTCGGCAGCTGGCCATTGATCTCAGCCTGAGTGAAGGGCATGATCAGTTTAATGAGATGCGGGAATGCCTGAACCAATTGACGGAAATCATCGTCGAGCAGGCGGGAATCGAAAATCTCGAAGCCAGGCGTGATTACCGCAATACGGTCATTATCGTGAGTCTTGTTCTCCTTTCCGGTGTTTTAGTGGGGTTTGTGCTTATGCGGGTTATCGGTGCGAGCGTGACCCGTCCGGTGCGGAAGGTTGTGGACATGCTTCATGATATCGCCCAGGGGCAGGGAGACCTGACCCGGCGTATCGATGTGGAATCCCGGGATGAGATGGGTGAACTGGCCAAATGGTTCAACCTTTTTGTGGACAAGCTGCATGAGATCGTCCGGCAGCTCAAGATTGCTGCCAATGCGCTGGCCGCGGCTTCCGAAGAAATCAGTTCCACGGCCATTGAAATGGCCACCGGGGCCGAGGAACAGAATCAGCAGACCAGTGAAGTGGCCACCAGCGTGCAGGAAGTCGCCGCGGCCATTGTTCTCAATTCACAGAACGCGCATCAAACCACGGATATCGCCCGGTCGGCGACCTCACGCGCCAAGGCCGGCACGGACGCCATGCACGACACCCAGCAGGGCATGGAAGCCATTGTACGCTCTGTGGTAGAAACACATAAAGTCATCAAAGCCCTGCTCGAACGCCTGGAACAAATCAGCGATGTGGTCTGGACCATCGATGATATTGCCGCGCAGACCAAGGTGCTGGCGCTCAACGCTTCCATTGAAGCGGCCAATGCCGGTGAAGAAGGCAAGGGGTTCGCCATTGTCGCCAATGAGGTTCGCCGTCTGGTACTTCGAACCACGGAAGCGACACAGAATATCGAAGATACCCTGACCGCCATTCAAAAAGAGATCCAGAAGAGTTCGGAATCCATGGACCGGGTCAATGAAGTGGTTTCACAGGGCAAGAAGGCGGTTGTGAGGGCGGAAGGGGTTTTTCAGGAAATACTGGAAAGCGTTTCGCAGGCCATGTCCATGATACAGCAGATTGCCACGGTATCGCAGGAGCAGAGTTCGGGAGCGGAGGAAATTTCCAGAAGTGTTTCAGCCATCAGTGCGGTCAGCCAGCAATCGGCCAACGGGGCCGATCAGCTGGCTGCCTCGGCCCGACAGCTTAATCTTCAGACCACCGAACTCCGTGCGCTGGTCAACGAGTTTACGATTGAAGCCCAGGCGCAGCCGGATTGAAGCGATTCGGAACAGCAGGACGACGGAGGCTTCGAAAAAGACCCGGGCTCTTTGTTTCTGGGTCTTTTATTCGACACGAAATTCCAGGGCCACGGGACAGTGATCGGATCCTGTCACCTCACGCAGGATCGAAGCGGATACAATCCGGTCCGCGGCATTTGCGCTGACCAGAAAGTAATCGATTCGCCAGCCGATGTTGCGTTCACGGGCCCGTGTCTTGTAATCCCACCAGCTATATTGTACTTCGTCCGGATGCAGCAGCCGGAATGAATCGACAAATCCGCTCTCAAGAAAACGGTCGATCCAGGCTCTTTCTATCGGAAGAAATCCCGAGACGGATTCATTCTCTTTGGGTCTGGCCAGATCGATTTCCCGGTGGGCCGTGTTGACGTCGCCGCAGACAATCACGGTTTGACCCTGAGCGGTCTTTTCGCGTACGTGATTCTGAAAGGCTTCGTAAAAATCCATCTTGTACTGAAGCCGGTCCTTTGACGCCTTGCCGTTGGGGAAATACACGCTGTACAGCCAGTAGCTTCCAAGATCGACAGCCGTCAGCCGCCCCTCCTCATCGAAACGGTCTATTCCCATTCCTTCGATCACCCGGCGCGGTTTGATGCGCGTATAGATCGCCGTTCCGCTGTATCCCCTGCGTGCGGCGGCTGAAAAGCAGGCAAAATAATCCGAAGGCGAAACCAATTCAGGGTCGAGCTGATCGGGAGAAGCCTTGGTCTCCTGCAGGCACAGCGCATGCGGATCGGTTTTCCGGAACCAATCCATAAATCCCTTTTTATGGACGGCTCTGAGTCCGTTGACATTCCAGGATACCAATTGATGAGTGGGCATTCTTTCTCCTATGGCGGGTATTTGCGGCCTGAATAGGTCCGGGTCATTATTGCCTGCCTGTGGATTCGGTCAAACGTGTGACGTTGCTGCGCGTAAAAAATCCGTCGAAACCGCCATACCGATGAATGTACTCGTTCACCAAAAGAGTGTGAGGAGATGGCTGAGTGAAAGTTTGTTTCAGGCCTTCTTCGGGAGAACCCACCAGTTCAATGAGAAATTCCATCCCCCGGCTCTTAAGCGCGTCGAAAGTGGATTCTATTCGGCGGGTGTCAAAAGCCAGGTGATGCACGCGGGTTCCGTAATGATGAATAAATTTTTCCGTGGGTCCCGATTCTTCCTCGCTGATGTAGGGAGAGATACCGGAAGTAAAGACCATGGCGAAATCTTTGTCCGACAGCCTCGTGACATGCGTGATGGAGTTGAACAGTTTCACGTAAATGGCGAAATCGAAATGATAATTGGTCAGTTCCATGAATTCGACGATGGTCTGGTCGCGGTCTTCGGCACGAACCCTCAGTGCGGCATGATCCAGCCGTCCGATATTGTGCAGATGCGGCCAGTCCGGCTTGTCGAGAATCGTCCGGCTGTTCCCGCTGAAAGAATAAACACCCGGCGTTTCTTTCCATTGAATCATTCCGATGGAAGTGCCCGTGGTGACGAGTGGCACGGTCTGGATGAAACGGAAAGTGCCCATGTCCTGTATTCCGGTCATGAAGTCCACACCGCGGTCTTTCTGTATCCTGACATAGGATGCCAGATCATGACATCGAAAGACCAGGATTTCAAGACGTGTATTCGGCAGGTGTTTCGATTTGGGAAAGAGGTTGTACTTTCTAAAGGGATTGTCTGCCGCGAGCCGTGAGCGGAACCAGAAATCCGCCGATCCGTCGCACTGAAGCACCGATGTGTGGTTTCCGTCATGTTCGAAAATTCCTCGATGACGGTATCCGGTTGTGGCGAGCATTTCACGGACCGCATTTTCCTGCTGTTCCGGTTCCGTATTGACGATCACGGCATCCAATCCGCCTGTCAGGCCTGCGGTTCCCCTTTGCTTCTTCTCCAGAATGACCCGGGAAACCTCTGCTTTAAGGAAGGTATCGCTGTTTGAGTAATCATAGGTGCGGGGAGTGTTCTCGCCGCATACAGGACACGTTGTTGAGTTTTCAGTATTCATGACTTTCTGACATTTCGGGCAAATCAGTTGGATCATAACGGGTTGCTCTCCTGCACACCGCATTTTTTCGTGCAAACACATTCCGATTTCGGTTCCGGGACCCCTTCTAACGGTAGCCTGCCTGATGAAGCTCCTTGACTGTGTTGATCGGACGCGGCGGATTCAGGTACTTGGCCAGAAAACGATAAATCTTGACCCGTATCTCCTTGGCCATGAAGGTATCCAGGCGGTCAAAGCTGTGTCCGCCCGGCGCATCCTGAAAAATCTGATATTCGAATTTTTTGTCGGCTGCTTTCAATGACTTGATCAGATGCTCCACTTCCAGCACATTCACGTCTTCGTCGTTGGTATTGGTGTGGATGAGCAGCGGTGTCTGCAGTTTCTCCGCGTGCCAGGCGGGCGACCGGCGCCTGTATTCATTGACATCTTCGGCGGCTGTTTTCCCGATGTGATAGCGTGCCGAATAAAGATCCCGGTATCCCTGCGTCATATATCCCATTCGCGCGATGAGATCGCTGACCGGGACTCCGGCGAAGGCGACTTTAAAATCTTTCGGATACTGAAAGATGTTCATCAGTGTGATCAGGCCTCCGTGGCTCCAGCCGAGAATGCCCACCCGGTTTTCATCCACGAAATCATAGTTCTTGAGCATGTATTCGCGGCCCGCGTACACGTCATCCACTTCGAGACCTCCGTAATCGATGAGCCGGTACATGCCGGATCCGTAGCCTGTGCTGCCGCGATATTCCGAGGCGATGATGACATAACCCTGAGCGATCAGTTCGCGGACAATATGGGTGTAATAGGTTGTGAAATTGGCATGCACGCCCCCATGGGGGAAAAGCAGAAGAGGAGCTTTCCTGTTTCGGTCCAGATTTTTGGGGATAAAAATATAGGAGTAGAATTTAACCGGATTTTTCGCTCCTTTGCCCGTGGGGTTGGGTACATAATGGGGAGGCGGTCCGACATGCCGGACTTTGTCCACAAATGCCACGTCGCCGATCTTATGATACCAGAGGACATCATCGATCCCTTTTTCCAGGACATCGAGAGTGTGTCGCAGGTATTCGAACCTCTGCTCCAGCGCCTCGATCTTTTTTTCGAGGTTTTCAACAGAGATTTGTGATCTCAACGGAGCCGTGACGGCCAGACACAGAATGAACAGAATTTGAATGGAATTATGAACTCGGCCCATAAAAACCTCCTTTTCGCGATAAACAGGAAAATTGAATCAGTGATTAAGTAAATGATACAACTCTTTATTCTTTAAATCAAGGCATTTCGAAAAAAGATTTCATTTCGGTCTGACCGTTTTTCTCGGGCCGGCTCAATGCTGCAGATCAAAAATTGACTTGACATTTAACCGGGGTTTTAATAATTTGACTTTGTCATCTCATCGATAAAAAGCATTTTTGATGAGAAGAGGACAGCCGAACGCAAAAGAGGCTGGCCGCATTCCGGACCGGTCCGACCTGTTCGGGTTTTTTTTAGAAACATTCAGGATGTCATGAGACGGCGGAAAAGCATGCGGAGATTTGTCACGGCAATGATCGTATACGGATGGATGCTGGCTTCGAACGGGGGAGCGCAGCTCTGGAAAGGATCCCTTTTTCATCCCGGGAATCAAAGAGCCGAAGGCCCGACCAGCAATGCGATCAATGCCATACTGGCGGCGGACGGGGTCTGGATCGGAACCGGAAAGGAATTGCTTCACACAACCGACGGCGGAGCAACGTGGCGCCGGTTTACCTCTCAGAACGGATTGGGAAGGGGCGCTGTATCGGCCATCGCCGGGCGAAACGGAACGGTGTGGGTGGCCACGGCTGTAGACAGCATGACCCCGTCGGGTGTTTTTCCCGCCGGGACCGGTCTGAGCCGCACAACAGACGGGGGACTGACCTGGCAATGGGTGCCGCAGCCTGTGGATGATCCGCAGGAAACCCGCTACAAGCCCACGACAACGGTGATTCAGAATTTAACCTATGACATCGCCGTCACGGAAGAGGCGGTCTGGATCGCCAGCTGGGGAGGAGGACTTCGCCGGTCAGCCGACGGAGCCGACTGGGAGGTGGTAACCGTGGACGGCCAGCTGTTTGACGCCCTGGGCTTTCTGACCCATGTCGTCTTTTCCGTGTATTTCGATGGAGAAGCTCTTTGGGTCGGTTCCGCCGGAGGAATTCACAGAACCACGGATGAAGGAGAAACCTGGGCCACTTTCAGCCATCAAAATCAGGAAGAACCGATTTCCGGCAACTTTGTAGTGGCCATTGCTCATCAGGAGCTCGATCAGGGAAAGCGGATATGGGCCTCCACCGTGGAGGCCGTTGATACATCGGAAACCCGGGCGCTGTCATACTCCGACAACAACGGTCAAAGCTGGTCGGTCACTCTGCAGGGTGAATTCGTGCATAATATGGCTTTCCATTCAGGGGGCACCGTGTATGCCGTGTCGGGCAATGGATTGTTCGCCTCGCAGGACGCTTTCGAATGGACGCGGTTTCCTCAAATATACGATACACAAACGGGTGAAGGACTGTATACCACGAATATGTACAGTGTGGGCGTTGAAACGCCTTACCGCATTTATCTGGGTTCAAATGACGGATTGGCCGTTTCACCCGACGGCGGTGTAACCTGGACCGTTCATCGGGCTTTTGCCGTCCCCGGAGAAGGGGGCAATCCGGATACTTATGCGTATCCCAATCCCTTTTCTCCCATGCAGCACAATCGGGTGGGAGGCGACGGATATGTCCGGTTTCAGTACCGTATTACACGCGCCTCATCCGTGTCGGTTCACATATACGATTTTTCGATGCGGCTGGTACGGACTGCCGTGAAAGACCGGCAGCGGACGGCTCCCGGTTCCTATTCCGAAGTCTGGGACGGCCGAAATGATGTCGGGGAACCCGTGGCGAACGGCGTCTATTTTTACCGGATTCGCCTGTCTGAAGGCAAAACCCTTTGGGGGAAAGTGATGGTGGTCAATTGATGCGTTTCAAACCGATGCGGATAGTCAGGTTCTGCGTGTTCCTGCTTTGTTTCTCGGGGTTTGCGGAGCCTTCACGGGCCGAAACCGGACGGGCCGGTGACGCAGGCGGTTACCTTCGAATGGGGCTCGGAGCCCGTTCACTGGCCATGGGGGGCGGCTCTGTCAGCCGCTGGGACGACGCCGCGGCAGCCTATTATAACCCGGCCGGACTGGTTTTTCTGAAATCCCGTTCCTTTTCCGGCACTGTCAGCGCCATGGCTCTCGATCGGCGGCTCTTTCATGTCGGATACGCTCAGAGCCTGGGAAGCGATACAACCCTGCCGGTTCAGGGAGGATTCGGTGCAGGCTGGCTCTGCGCCGGAGTGGATCATATCGATGCCCGGGATTTCAGCGGAAATGACATCGGCACTCTTTCGGCCTGGGAACATGCTTTCTTTTTCTCTTTTGCACTCAAACCGGCTTCTTTTATCAGCGCGGGGATCAATGCCAAGGTGCTGTACTACCGTCTTCCGGAAATCACGAGTGACGGCGGGGCTGTTACGGCCACGGGGCTGGGATTCGATGCGGGCATTGCCTTGTATCCCTCATCCTTTTTACAGGCGGGCCTGGTTGTCCGCGATCTTCGATCCGCCTATCATTGGGACACGCAAAACCTGTGGGAGAGAGGCGCTCAAACCAATGATGAATTCCCGCTTCTGATTCAATTCGGCGTTTCCGCGGAGCCTCTTGATAACTGGCTGATAACACTGGATATACAGAAGATTGAAGGACTGCCGCTGACGGTTTCAGCCGGTGCGGAATGGCAGATCATGGATTCGGCCTTTCTCAGGGGCGGTTGGTTTCGTGACCGTATCACGCTGGGAGGCGGGCTTCGGCTTTTCCTGGGAAAGTATGCCGCGCGGATCGATTACGCATTTGTTTCCGATCCGGTCGCTCCGTCACCCGACCATGTTTTTACCTGGAATGTTTTCTTTTAACAGGCAAAAGGCGGAATCGATGAAGCGGGTCTCACCGGTTATAGTCGCAGCAGCCATGATTCTCGCGGGATCACTCCGGGGAGCCGGATTCGCGACTCTGAAGTGGGCCGGTGGAGCCCGGGCCGCCGGAATGGGGATGGCGTTCACGGCCCGGGCCGATGACGGAACCGCATCGTTCTGGAATCCCGCAGGCCTGGACAGGCTCGACGGAGTGCGCGCAGTGATCTCCCTGCATCGCTGGTTTTCCGATGTGCAGAGTGAATTTTTCAGTATCGGCTGGAGCCGCAAGCGGCACGGATTCGGCGCACATGTTCTGTATACCCGTGTCGGCGATATCGAGCTTCGGGAAACCGCGACACTCGAACCGCTGGCTGTTTTCAGCGCGTATGAGCTGGCAATCGGTTTTTCTTACAGTCTGCGCGTCTCTTCTGCGCTTTCCTTCGGTCTGACCGTTAAAACCCTGTATGAAAAGATCGATGTGGATGATGTCTGGGGGCTTGCCGCAGATGCGGGTCTGCTGTGGGTATGGGGAACCGACGGTCTTCGGCTGGGCTGGGTTCTGCAAAACATGGGGCGTACCGGCCGGTTCAACCGGGAACGAATCGAACTGCCGCTGATTTCCCGGCTGGGCGCCGCCATTCCGTTTCGTGCAATCGGCGCGCAATGGCTGGCTGCCGTGGAAGGGGTGGCGGAAAAAGACGCTCCCTTTCATGTACACGCCGGTTTTGAAGTATTTTGGGATTCCGGTTTAATACTTCGCTGCGGATACCAAACCGGGTATCAAACCCGGAATGTGTCGGGCGGAATCGGCTTTCGCTGGAGCAGGTACCGGCTGGATTACAATTATACACCCACACGCTGGGGACTGGGTGATTCTCATCAAATGGGTATGGAATTTGTCTTGTAGTCAGATTAACAGGGGAGACAATCAATGGCTAAACACAGAATCGCTGTTTTACCCGGAGACGGTGTCGGCAACGAGGTAATGGAAGCGGCACGGATGGTACTCGATAAACTTCAGCTGGATGCGGAGTATGTCTATGGAGATATCGGCTGGGAGTTTTGGTGCAAAGAGGGTGATCCGCTCCCGCAGCGGACACTCGACATGCTCAGGAATACGGACTGCTGCCTTTTTGGAGCCATTACGTCCAAACCCAAGGAAGAGGCGGACAAGGAACTCGATTCCTCGCTGAAAGGCCTTGGACGGGTCTATTTCAGCCCCATTGTCCGGCTTCGGCAGGAGTTTGATTTAAGAACCAATCTTCGCCCCTGCAGGGCCTATAAGGGCAATCCGCTGAATTACAAGGATGATATCGATCTGGTGGTTTTTAGGGAAAATACGGAAGGATTGTATGCCGGCATCGAATTTCATCCCGTACCCGGAGAACTGATGGATACCCTGAAAAGGCTTCATCCCAAAACAAAAAAGTTCGACGGAACGGATGTCGGGGATATAGCCCTTTCGTGCCGGTTTTTTACTCGTCAGGCCTGTCGGAATATTGTCCGTGATGCGTTCGAATATGCGAAAAAATTCGAGTATCCCACTGTTACTGTGGTGGAAAAACCCAATGTGATTCGTGAAACATCGGGGCTGATGGTTCGGGAAGCACGCAAGATCGCTCAGGAGTATCCAGGCATCGATCTGTGGGAAACCAATATCGATGCCATGTGCATGTGGCTGATCAAGAATCCGCACGATTATGGAGTTCTTGTGTCCAGCAATATGTTTGGAGATATTTTGTCCGATCTGTGCGCCCAATTGGTGGGCGGTCTGGGGTTCGCCTGTTCGGGCAATATCGGCGATGATTACGCCGTTTTCGAACCCACGCATGGATCGGCTCCGAAATACACGGGGCAGTACAAGGTCAACCCGATTGCCATGCTGCTTTCGGTCAAGCTGATGCTCGACTGGCTGGAAGAGGCGGAATCCGCCGAAAGACTCGAAAAAGCCATTGCCGCGGTTATCGGAGCGGGCAGAGTACGCACCTACGATATGGGCGGCGCGCACACAACCCTGCAAATGGCCGGGGCGGTGGGAGACCTTTTAGAATAGCCATCATTCACGGCCGGAAAAAAGAGTTGACTTTTTATTGATTTTTATTTATACTATGAAGTCAATTTGGTATTTTGCGATTTGAAGAAGGTTTCTAAAACGTGCCAATACTATTTTAGAATGGAGGGAAAAGCGAGATGGTAGAATATTTTGTTCAAGGCGGCGGTTTCATGTGGCCGATTCTGATTTGTCTGGTATTGGGAATTGGAATCAGTATTGAACGGTTCATCTCTTTGAACCGTGCCAGCGTGAATACTCGAAGATTTTTGGCTGATGTCACTTCCGCGCTCGACAAGGGCGGCCCCTCCGCTGCCATCGATGTTTGCCAGAAAAGCCGCGGCCCTGTTGCTACGATCTTTCATGCCGGTCTCCTGCGTGCCGGCAAGGGAACGGAAAGTGTGGAAAAATCCATTACCAATGCGGGAACCATTGAAATGGCCTTTTTGGAGAGAGGATTGATCTGGCTGTCCACGTTCATCACCATTGCTCCCATGCTCGGATTTACCGGTACGGTTCAGGGTATGATCGTGGCCTTTGATGATATCAAGCGGGCCAATGACATTTCTCCTTCCATCGTGGCTGAAGGAATCTCCGTGGCTTTGCTGACCACTCTTTTCGGTCTGATCGTGGCCATCATACTGCAGCTCTTCCACAATTATTTTATTTCGAAAATCGACCGGCTGGTCATCGACATGGAAGAATCATCCGCCGAGCTGGTTGATCATCTCGTGGAAAAGCAGAAATAAGTCCTGGGAAGGAGGCATTGCGAAATGCTGCTCGACAAACGCAAGGAACGCACTGTTTCAATACCCACGTCGTCCATGGCTGATATCGCTTTTCTGCTGCTCACCTTTTTTCTGGTGACCACCAGTCTGGATCTGGATAAGGGGTTGGGATTGACACTGCCGCCTCAGGGGCAGGCCAAACCCATTCCGAAACAGAATATTGCCAGCATTCTGATCAATGCGGCGGGTGAAGTCATGCTGGATGATGAGCCCATCGAGATTCCCCGGATCAGAGAGGTGATCAGAATGCGGCTCGTTCAGAACGACAAATTGATTGTATCCATTAAAACGACTCGAAATACCAAGTATCAGGCTTTTATCAGTGTGCTCGATCAGGTTCAAATGGCGGAAGCACCGCGTATTTCCATCGCCGAACCCGAATTGTAATTATTAATGACTGGGAGATGATGAAGCATGGAATTCAGGAAAAAATCAAAGGTTAGCAACGAAATCCCGACCGCTTCGCTTCCTGATATTGTGTTCATGTTGCTTCTCTTCTTCATGGTCACTACGGTTTTTCGTCAGTATACGGGTCTGCCGGTTGATCTGCCCGTTGCAAAAAAAATAGAAAAACTGGAAGCCAAGAAGAATGTAACCAATATCTATGCCAATGCCGAAGGCGATATTTCAATCGATGACAAACTGGTGTATGTAAATGAAATCGCCAAGATCATGTATCAGAAACGCGTGGAAACCCCAAGGCTTATCGTGTCGTTGAAATGCGACCGGGCGATGAATATGCATATCCTGACGGATATTCACATGAAATTGCGGGAAGCAGATGCTCTGAGAGTCAATTATTGTGCCAAATTTGGTGATTGAGAGAGGGGGAGAATAATCATGAGAGAAAATCCGAAAACCAGTCTCAAACTCCGGTACAAGAAGGTACTGGAGCTGGGGTTGATTATCTCCCTGGTTCTGCATATCTTTTTGATGCAGGGGTTTAAGAAGCTGGAACGAAGATCCGTTCAACGGACGGTGTCTCTGGAAGCCCTTCAGGTTGAAGAGATACCCCAGACCGAGCAGGATAAAAGTGCGCCGGCACCGGCCCGGCCGTCGGTGCCCATCGCTTCGGAAGACGAAGATCTGCCGGAAGATGAAACCATTGAAGAGACATTTTTCGATGAGTTTGCCGAAGCCACTCCTCCGCCCGAGCCTCCTGTCGATGATTCGGCGCCGGTGTTCGTCCCCCATGACGAGTCGCCGACACCTGTTGGAGGCATGGCCGCGATTCAGTCTATTCTCGAGTATCCTGAAATCGCTCTCAGGGCGGGAGTGGAAGGAACGGTTCTGATATACGCCCAGGTTGATGTGGATGGAATCGTAAAGGCAACCCGGGTCGTAAAATCACTCGGCAACAACGGTACGAGTGAAGCGGCCGTGAAGGCGATTCGATCCGTGAAGTGGATACCGGCCAAGCAGCGGGACAAACCGGTTCGAGTCTGGGTGGTTGTTCCCGTTATCTTCAAGCTGAAGTAATTTGACGAGTCAACTCGAACACCCAAAGGGCAGTGATTCTATCACTGCCTTTTTTTTTCCGATTGTACGGCTGATCTATGGATTTTATTGATGAAGTGACATTGTGGGTTTCCGCGGGCCGCGGTGGTGACGGATGTATCGCTTTTCGCAGGGAGAAGTTTGTTCCCAAAGGAGGGCCCTGTGGAGGAGACGGCGGAGACGGCGGATCGGTCGTTTTCAGGGCCGAGAATAATCTGTCTACCTTGCTGGATCTGCGTCATCGAAAAAAAGTCCGAGCCGAAAACGGGAAACAGGGCAAAGGCGGCAACATGACCGGTAAAAAGGGAGAGTCCGTCGTGGTTGCGGTTCCCCGTGGGACCCTGGTCTATGACGAAGAAGGCCGGATTCTCGCGGACCTGACCGAATCGGGGCAGCAATGGGTGGCGGCCGAAGGTGGAAAAGGCGGTAAAGGGAACACCCGGTTCGCCACATCCACTCGACAGACTCCTGATTTCAGTGAGCCCGGGACACCCGGAGAGAAGCGAAAGCTCAGACTGGAATTGAAGCTTCTGGCAGATGCCGGGCTGGTCGGCCATCCCAACGCGGGGAAGTCGACCCTTCTGGCCCGCCTGTCATCGGCCCGGCCCAAGATTGCGGATTATCCCTTTACAACGCTGGTTCCCAACCTGGGCATCGTCGATTTGGGCGGGTATCAAAGCATGGTTCTGGCCGATATTCCGGGGCTCATCGAGGGTGCTCATCAGGGAAAAGGACTGGGTGATCGGTTTCTGCGGCATATCGAGCGGACCCGCGTATTGCTGTTGATGGTTGATGCGCACAGCATGGAGCCCGGGACCGCTGTGGAAAAACTGATCGGCGAACTCAAGCTGTTCAACCCGGAGATAATTCGAAAATCAAAACTGGCGATTCTAAACAAAATCGATCTTTTAACTGATGAAGAACGGCAGGCTTTGCCGAATCGTATTGAAGGGATAACGGCTGTCGCGTTATCCGCGGTTACCGGAGAAGGAATTCAACATTTAATACAAAAGCTGGCGGAGGTGATGGGAGGTGGACGGGAAACATGATGAGAGCGCCCTGTTGATGCTGTCATCCGTTCCGGGAATCGGACCGGCACGGATCAGAAATCTGATAGGAAGGTTTCAAACGGCTGAAGCGGTGCTCAGCGCCTCTTCGGCGGATATAAAACGGGTCGAGGGAATCGATGAGCGGCTGGCCGAAGCCTTGCGTCGAGCGCCTTCCCGTTCCTGGGCGGATAAACAGCGTGAGAAATTGAAAGCACACGAAGGCCGTCTCGTCTCATACTGGGATGACGACTATCCGGAACTGCTTCGAAAAATATACGATCCGCCGGTTCTGCTCTTTATTCGGGGACAAGTTGCACTTTCGGCCCAAAAGACCCTGGCCATAGTGGGTACGAGACGGCCGACCAGTTACGGGCGAATGGCTGCCGCCTATCTGGCCGAGGCATGCGTCCGCGAGGGTGTGGTGGTGGTCAGCGGACTGGCCAGAGGTATCGATACCGTGGCTCACGAGAAAACGATTCAATCCGGAGGAGGAACCATCGGAGTCATGGGTTCAGGCCTGGATATTCCGTATCCTCCGGAAAACCGCGGTTTGATAAACAGGATGTTTCAGGATGGGTGCGTTGTTTCCGAATTTCCCATGGGCACGGAACCGGCGGCCGGACATTTTCCCCGGCGCAACCGGATTATCGCGGGACTCTGCCGCGGAACGGTGGTTGTCGAAGCGGGAGAACGAAGCGGAGCGCTCATCACAGCGGCACTGGCCTTGGAGCAGGGTCGTGAAGTCTTCGCCGTTCCGGGATCAATAAAAAACAAGGCAGCCAGAGGTCCGCATCGATTGATCAGGGACGGCGCGAAACTGGTCGAAAATATCGAAGATGTTTTTATCGAAATCCCGGGCTGGCAGACTTCATCTGCGGAAACCGTGAAACAGAGGGTTATGCTCACGAATAAAGAGAGGCAGGTATGGGCCGTATTGACACAAACTGATTCCAAACATGTGGATAACATCGCCGGGGAGACCGGGCTGAATCCTTCGGAATGTTTGAGCCTGCTCCTCTCCATGGAGCTGAAAGATTGCGTGCAGCAGCACAACGGAATGCTGTTCACCAGGAGTGACTGTGATGTCGACGATTTCGATCGTGAAATGTCTCGAATATGAGAAGGAGCTTGTATTTCAGAGTGTTCATGAGCTTTTGGATCGGTTGGGTGGTATCGGTTGTTTTGTCCAAAGCGGACAGACCGTTCTTTTAAAACCCAACATGCTGTCCGCCAAATCACCCCTTCAGGGAGTTACCACCCATCCGTTGATTCTGGAAGCCATGATTCATGAAGTTCAATCCGTCGGAGGTGAGGCATGGATCGGCGACAGCCCTTCCGGAGCTCTCAAGGGAATCGAGCGCTGCTGGGAAAATACCGGTTTTCTGGAGGTTGCGGAAAAAACGGGCGCCCGGATCATTCATTTTGAGGCCGGCGGTACCAAGATTTGCCGGGCCGGAAAAGAGATCTATCACCTGGCCAAATCCGTCATGGAAGCCGATGTGGTCATCAATCTGCCGAAATTGAAAACACACGGGTTTACGCTTTATACCGGGGCCGTTAAAAACCTCTACGGAACCCTGCCCGGTTTTCAAAAGGCCATCTATCATAAAAAACATCCGCATCCGGACCATTTCAGCCGGGTTTTGGTTGATCTGTACGGATTGGTGAACGCCCGGCTTCATGTCATGGACGGTGTGTTGGGCATGGAGGGAAATGGGCCGGCTACGGGAAAGAAGCGATGGACCGGGCTGCTGATGGCCGGATCAGACGGAGTGGCCCTGGACGCGGTGGCCGCTCATCTCATGGGATTCAGGGAGAATGAGATCGATGCCATACGCATCGCCTCCGAGAGAAACCTCGGCGAATCGTCTCTGCAGAACATTGAAATCCTGGGCCCGCAGCTCAAATCCTTGAGGTTTAAAGATTTCAAGCTTCCTTCCAACCGAATGATCTATCTGGTTCCGCAATGGCTCATCCGTTTGGTGGGTAAAATGCTCTGGGTCTGTCCTCAGGCCGATTATGAAAAGTGTACCGGATGCGGAATTTGTGCCCGAAGCTGTCCGGTCCACGCAATCGATCTGATTGAGGAAAAACCCGTTATCGACAACAGGAAATGTATCAACTGCCTTTGCTGCAATGAGTGCTGCCCTGAAGGCGCCATTTATCAGAAACTCAGTATGCTGGCAAAATATTTCGGATAATCATCATGATCGAAAGAGAATTCGTTTATCAAGAATCTGTTGATCAGGTTAGAGGGGAGGGTATTGGATGAATGGCAAAAATGATAAAAGACCGATCAATTTTATCGAAACGATTATTGAGGAAGACAGGCGCAAGGGCAAAAATGACGGCAGAGTCCATACCCGTTTTCCGCCGGAGCCGAACGGCTATTTGCATATCGGACACGCCAAATCCATCTGTCTGAATTTCGGATTGGCTGAAAAATACGGCGGTCTGTGCAACCTCCGGTTTGATGACACCAATCCCACCAAAGAGTCTGTGGAATATATCGAGTCGATCAAACATGATGTGCGCTGGCTTGGTTTCGATTGGGAAGAACGTCTCTATTACGCGTCCGATTATTTTGAAAAGATGGTGAAGTACGCCGAGCAGTTGATTCGTGAGGGGAAAGCCTATGTGGACGATTCAACAGCGGATGAAATACGGGAATATCGCGGCACGCTGACACAGCCAGGCAAAGAAAGTCCCTGGAGGAATCGTTCCATCGAAGAGAACCTGGAGCTGTTTCAAAGGATGAAAAGCGGTGAATACCCCGACGGATCCAGGGTTTTAAGAGCCAAGATCGACATGGGTTCATCCAATTTAAACATGCGTGATCCGGTCATGTATCGGATTCTTCATGCCGCTCACCCTCGAACCGGGAAGAAATGGTGTATCTATCCAATGTACGACTGGGCCCATGGATTGGAAGATTCCATTGAAAAGATCACCCATTCCATATGCACCCTTGAGTTCGAGGATCATCGTCCCCTTTATGACTGGTTTCTGGATCAATTGCGAGTATTTCATCCGCGGCAGATCGAGTTCGCGCGTCTGAATCTGACGTATACAGTCATGAGCAAGAGGAAATTGCTGGATCTGGTTCAATCGGGAGAGGTGCAGGGATGGGATGATCCGCGAATGCCGACCCTTTCGGGTCTTCGGCGCAGGGGGTATACGCCCTCTTCCATACGCCAGTTCGCTGACCGTATCGGCGTTGCCAAACGGGACAGCACCGTGGATATCGCCTTGCTTGAGTATTGCATTCGGGAAGAACTGAATGCACAGGCACGGCGTTTCATGGCGGTCTTAAGGCCTCTGAAAGTCATTATTACCAACTATCCTGAAGGCCGGGTTGAGAAGCTTGAAGCTGTGAACAATCCCGAAGATCCCTCAGCCGGGACCCGCAAAATTCCTTTCTCGAGGGAGATCTATATCGAGAGGGATGATTTCATGCAAGATCCGCCGAAAAAGTTTTATCGGCTCGCTCCGGGCAGGGAGATCAGGCTGCGTTACGCGTATTTCATCACCTGTGAAAAGGTGATTCGAAACGAGGCCGGTGAAATAGAGGCGCTTCACTGCACTTACGATCCGGCTACGAGGGGCGGGGACGCGCCCGACAACCGGCGCGTCAAGGCCACGCTGCACTGGGTCTCGGTTCCCCACGCCAGGAATGCCGAGGTTCGGCTCTATGACCGTTTGTTTGACGTCGAGTATCCGGAAGCGGATAAATCGGTTTCTTTTAAAGCGCATTTAAACCGCCACTCACTGGAAGTGATCGATCAGGCCAAACTGGAGCCGGCACTGTTTGAAACCGGAGATGAGCGGGTGCAATTCGAGCGTTTGGGGTACTTTATCAGGGACCCGGATTCCAGGCCGAATCGGCCTGTATACAATCGTATTATCACGCTTCGTGATGCATGGGCGCGTATCAGGGAGAAACAGCCGCCGCCGGAGGAGAGACGGGTTCAAACCGCCGGCACGGTTCGCGGAGATTCGGAGGAACGAATGAATGAAATAACAATCGATGATTTTCGAAAGATCGATCTTCGTGCGGGCAGGGTGGTGAAAGCTTCTCTGGTCGAAGGAGCCGACAAGCTGCTCAGTTTACAGGTGGATGTGGGAGAAGAGACTCCCAGGCAGATATTCGCCGGGATCCGGTCCGCCTTTCCCGAACCGGAAGTCCTTGTGGGTAAAATGGTTATCGTTGCCGTTAATTTAGCACCCCGCAAGATGCGGTTCGGCGTGTCCCATGGCATGATTCTCGCCGGTACAGGCGAGGGCCGGCTGAGTTTGGCCACGTTTTCAGGGGATGCGGAACCCGGTGACTCGGTGACCTGATTGAAAGACCTTCACCCAAATCATAAATCTCTGCGGGTTCAACACGCGTTCGGAATTGATATCGGAAATGAAATTCATGTTGATTTACGCGATGAAAATGTTTATATTCCAACCTATTTGGAGGGTCGTCCTCAGGGGCAATGCACCATCCCGAATCTTTCGGCCGGGACAAACCTGAACCTCCAGACAAACCGGAGGGCTAGACCTAATTGGTAAGGCAGCGGTCTTGAAAACCGCCGGGCTCACGCCCTTGGGAGTTCGAGTCTCCCGCCCTCCGCTTGAAAGATCGACGAATATCGAAGAGTTCTCTTACAATTTGATCAACAGATTCTTTGTCCGGAGAGGTGGCCGAGTCGGCTGAAGGCAGCCGCCTGCTAAGCGGTTGTAGGGGCACAAACTCCTACCGTGGGTTCGAATCCCACCCTCTCCGCATTTTTATGCCCGGAGTCTGATATGCGTGTCCAAAGGAACCCGGTCGTTCGCTTCGCTCCCAGCCCTACAGGCGTATTGCATCTTGGAGGTGCCCGAACAGCCTTGTTTAATTATCTGTTTGCACGGCATCATAACGGCCGGTTCCTTCTGCGCATCGAAGATACCGATCGTGTTCGTTCTGCAGAATCCGTGACAGAAAGCATCCTCGAAAGCCTGCGATGGATGGGATTGAAGTGGGACGGAGACATGATCATACAGTCCAGACGCCGCGACCGCCATAAAGCTTTCTGTTTTCGGTTGTGGGAAATGAAACGGGCTTATCCTTGTTTTTGCACGCTCGAGACACTTCGGAGAAAAAGAGAAATCGCGGAAAAGAATTCGGGTGATACCCGTTATGATGGTACATGCCGGGGTCTGGAAGAAGAGGAGGTTCGCAAACGGATTCAGAACGGGGAATCCCATGTCCTTCGATTTCGAGTGCCTGAGGGAGAAACCGTATTTCAAGATCGAGTACGGGAACGGGTTCAGGTCAGTCATGATACGCTGGATGATTTTGTAATTCTCCGTTCGGACGGGATGCCGGTTTATCAGGCGGCTGTGGTCGTCGATGATCATGATATGGGTATCACCCATGTGATTCGCGGTGACGACCATCTTTCCAACACACCCAAGCAGATACTGCTCTATCAGGCAGCAGGCTGGCCGGTTCCCTGTTTCGCCCATGTTCCCATGATCCTTGGACCCGATAAAAAGAGACTTTCCAAAAGGTATGGGGCGACCTCTGTTGAGGCCTATCGTGAAGCCGGCTATCTGCCGCAGGCACTGGTGAATTATTTGGCTCTTTTGGGGTGGTCGCCGGGTGACAATCGCGAAATCATGACTCTGGATGAACTTGTTTTCTCATTTTCATTGGAGGGTATAACCAAAAATCCGGCTGTTTTCGATGAGACCAAACTGGTCTGGCTCAACGGACGAATTATTTCCGGAATGGACAGCGTCGAGCTCGTCGAAAAGGCGGCTCCATGGCTGATCGATTCCGGTTTGACTGATGAAGATTTCATACGCAATAATCCACAGTATATGATCAGGTTTGTGGAACTTTTAAAAGACAGAATCAGAAAATTGAAAGATTTCGCCGAAAAAGGCGGTTACTTTTTCAGGGATCCTGATCAATATGATGACAAGGCCTGCAAAAAGCATTGGAAGGTGCCCGAATCGGGCATTCGGCTGAAAACATTGCTGCCTTTGCTTAAACAAACGGAGTGGACCGTCGAAGCCCTGGAAAAGACGGTCAGGAAAGCGGCTGATGAGCAGCAGGAGAATGCCGGACAATGGATTCATCCTCTTCGAATCGCTTTGACCGGCTTCGGTGTCAGTCCGGGCATTTTTGAACTGGCCGCGGTTTTGGGCAGAGACTCCGTCCTGCGCCGCATACAAAATGCTTTGAAAAGATTGCCCTGAAATGATGAGGTGTTATGGGATATTGTCCGAAATGCCGTTACGAATATGAAGACCATGTCCACCGCTGTCCGGATTGCAATGAGGAACTCATCGAGTCCCTCGTTCAGGAAGATCCGGAACTCGCGGAAAAGCGCTTCGTACCCATGCCGGGTCTCCCCGGCAGGGTCTATGCGGAGATGGTTAAATCCGTACTGGAAAAACAGGGAATCCCCTGTTATATTCGGGCCGATGGTGTGACAGACACTCTGGGTATCAGCGGAACGAGCCCGGTAGCCGGGACTGTGAGGATCTTCGTTCCTGAAGACCGGCTGAAGGCCTGCATAAACATTCAGCAGAATATGCTGAATCATATTTAAGTCAGGATAGTAAAATGGCCAGAAATCAATTTCGATCACCCAAAGGCATACGGGATGTTTTGCCTGAAGAGCAGCCTTACTGGCAGCATGTGGAATCCGTAATCCGTGAGACAGTCCGGCTTTTCGGATACGACAGGCTGGACCTTCCCGTATTTGAGGAGACGGCTCTTTTTCAAAGGGGAGTCGGAGAAGGAACCGATATCGTCGACAAAGAGATGTACACCTTCACAGACAGGAGTGACACGTCGATTACTCTGCGTCCGGAATTTACCGCCGGAACGATGAGAGCCTATCTCCAGAATGGAATGGCCAGTCTACCCAAACCGGTGAAACTGTGGTCCGCCGGGCCGGTTTTTCGGTATGAGCGTCCCCAGGCCGGACGTTTTCGCCAGCATACACAGTTCAATGTTGAAGCGATCGGCGACCAGGATCCCGCTCTGGATGTTGAGATTATGTCGGTTGCATGGCACCTTTATAAATCATTGGGATTTAAGAATTTGAGCTTTCAGGTAAATTCTATCGGGTGCGCGCGGTGCCGGCCGGGTTATCTGCACACACTGGTGGTATACTACAAAGATCACGTGAAAGAAATATGCGATGACTGCGGCAAGCGGCTGCAGAAGAATCCGCTGCGTCTGCTTGACTGCAAGCAGGATCAATGTCAGCCTGTTATTCGAAACGCTCCGCCCATGGTTGAAATGCTCTGTCAGGAGTGCAGCGTTCACTTTCATGCATTGCGAACCTATCTGGACGAGCTGGGCCGTCCCTATCAATTGAATAACCGGCTGGTCAGAGGGCTGGATTACTACACCAAAACGGTTTTTGAGGTCTGGGCGCAGGATATCGGCGCGCAGAATGCCGTGTGCGGAGGCGGGCGGTATGATGGACTGGCCGAAGTTTTGGGTGGGCCACCCACACCGGGGGTTGGGTTCGCTTCCGGGCTGGAAAGAATCATCCTGACCATGAAGGAACAAAATGTCGAGATTCCCCAGGTACCGGGACCCCGCGTTTTTCTGGCTGCTCAGACGGAGTCTGCAAACCGCGTGATCGTGCGGATGCTGTCCGATTTGCGGGAAGCCGGCATTGCGGGTGTCATGGGTTTCGGCGGCCGCAGCCTGAAAGCCCGGCTTCGGGAAGCCAATCGTCGCGGCGCCCGATATGTTCTGATACTGGGCGAGAGTGAACTCAGCCGAAAACGGATCCAGATCAAGAATATGCAGGGCGGCGAGCAAAGGGAAATCGCTTTCGAAGAGGTCGTATCTTTCTTTAAGGAAGGAGATGGTTCTGTATCCTCGTAAAACAGTTATTCCTCCTCTTCGAATTCTTTTTATCTTGCTGACGATGACATTTATGCTGATTATCGGCCTGCACCTCGTGTGGGATTTCGGCAATCCGCGATGGAAGACGCTGGCGCTGGAGATTTGCGTTCTCTTACCCTCGCTGATCTATTTGAGAATCCGAAGAGGGTCACCGGCTCGAGCATTCATGTGGCGCAGAGCCGGATTTCCCTGGCTGATAAGCGCGTTGTTTCTGGGATTGGGGCTGAGTCTGCTGGCCGATGAGCTGGATCGGTTTATTCAAAGGTTCGTTCCAATGAACCAGGATATTCTAAAGGGTATCCAGGAAGCCCTGATCGCACGGACGCCGCTGGATTGGGCGCTGATTATTCTGGGAGTCGTCATCGTTGCTGCCGTTGCCGAAGAGTCGCTTTTTCGCGGCCTGGTTTTACAGACCATGGAAACAACCCATACACAGAGGAGGGCCGTTCTGGCATCCGCCTTTGTGTTTTCGCTGCTTCATTTCAATCCATGGTGGCTGCTGGAAATTTTCATTCTGGGTCTGGTTTTGGGATGGCTGACCATCCGATCCCGAAGTATCTGGCCGGCTGTTACGATGCATGCGGTTCGAAACGGCCTTTCGGTCTGTTTTATTAACACCGATCCAGTGAAAATGGAATGGTTGTTCGGCGACTCCGGACTGAAGAGCCCCTGGTTTGCCGCTGCAGCGGCTTTAACAGCAGCGGGTTTCTGGATTTTGATCAAAACGCCCGGCAAAACCCTTCGGAGAGAAGCGTGTTTTGATGAATGATCGGGTTTCCGTCCTGCACCTGATTCGTCAGCAGGGCGGCAGGCCACTGTTTCATTGAGAATTGATCCCGAGAGGCTGTCAATGAACCTGATTGTATGTGTCAAGCAAGTGCCCAATACCACAGAAGTCCGCATCGATCCCAAGACCAATACACTGATCCGTGAAGGGATTGATTCCATTCTCAACCCCTTTGATGCTTATGCTTTGGAAGAGGCAGTGCAAATCAAAGAACAGCACGGAGGCACGGTTACCGCATTGACCATGGGTCCGCCCCAGGCGGAACAGGTCTTGCGCGAAGCCATCTCCGTGGGAGCCGACAAAGCCGTTCTTCTCAGTGATCCGGCTTTTGCCGGTGCCGATACTCTGGCTACCTCGTATACTCTGGCCCGGGCGATTCGCAAGCTGGGCGACTTTCAGCTGATCCTGTGCGGCAAACAGGCGATTGACGGAGACACCGCCCAGGTGGGGCCGGGAATCGCGGTTCATCTGGATCTGCCTCAGGTCATTTTCGTCAGAAGAATCCGTGATATTTCCGGCACAGAACTGGTCGCTGAACGCATGACCGAAACCGGATTCGAGGCGGTCAGGGCAAAGCTTCCCGCTCTGGTAACGGTTGTGAAGGATATCAATCAGCCGCGGCTGCCCTCTCTGCGCGGAAAGATGACGGCCGCAAAAGCGGAGATTCCTGTATGGACGGTCAAGGATCTGGATTTGGAGTCCGGCCGTATCGGTCTTCAGGGGTCACCGACCTGGGTCAGGAAAGTATTTTCTCCCCAGCCCCGTTCCGGCGGAAGACGGTTCGAAGGCGAGCCGACCGCTGTTGTGGATGAATTTATCCGCACTCTCAAAGAGGATGGTATGTTGTGATGGCAAACAATTGATCGGGAGGTTTCCCTCATGTCAGTGATTCAGGTGATTCAAGATCAATGCACCGGCTGTACGCTCTGTGTCAAAGTCTGTCCTTACGGGGCCATTGCGATGAAAGATCAATTGGCTGTCATTGATCTTCATCGATGCACGCTTTGCGGTGCCTGTGTCGAGAAATGCCCTGTTCAGGCCATCGCGCTCACTTTGGAAAGAAAACCCATTGAAGGGATGCAGGACTATCAGGGTATCTGGGTTTATGCCGAATGCCGGCAGGGTGAGATTCAGCCCGTGGTTTATGAATTGTTGGGAGCGGGCCAGCGTCTGGCCCGGGCCCGTCAGGTTCCCTTGTCGGCCGTGCTTCTGGGGGGGATTGGTATCGGTGGTCATGCGGTCCATCTGTTCCAGCGCGGAGCCGATCGGGTTTATGTGGCCGAATCCGAGCAGCTCGATGTTTTTCAGGATGAAGTGTACTCCAATATTCTGGTCAGACTGATCCGGGAACACAAGCCTGAAATCGTCCTGGCCGGAGCTACCTCCATGGGCCGCTCCCTGATTCCCCGGGCCGCCGTGCAGTTGGGAACAGGATTGACCGCTGATTGTACGGGTTTGGAGATCGACGCCGGGACCGGGCATTTGCTTCAAACCCGTCCGGCTTTCGGCGGTAATATTATGGCCACTATCCTATGCGAGAACCACCGTCCCCAAATGGCTACGGTCAGGCACAAGGTCATGGCTGAAGCCATCGCGGACGAGACTCGGACTTCGGGTGAGATCATTCAGGTCTTGATCAACGATAAGGATCGGATTTCGAGAACCGCTGTTGAAGAGATCGTTCATGATGTGGAGGAAACCGTCAACATCATGGAGGCGGATGTGATCGTAGCCGGCGGAAGAGGACTTAAAGTGCCTGAGAATTTCAAGCTGATCAAGGACCTGGCAGGAGCCCTGAATGGAGCCGTGGCTGCGTCACGGGCTGCGGTTGATGCCGGATGGATCGATTATGCGCATCAGGTAGGTCAAACGGGTAAAACCGTCAAGCCGAAAATCTATTTTGCTGTAGGTATTTCAGGCGCCATTCAGCATCTGGTTGGTATGAGTTCGTCCGATACCATTATTGCCGTGAACAAAGATCCCAATGCGCCTATTTTTCAATCCGCGGATTACGGTCTGGTCGGTGATTTGTTTGAAATTGTTCCGGAGCTGATCAAGCGGTTTCAGAGTTTGCGTTGATCTATGGAATGGTTTGCTTTTACTCTGTTAAAGCCCCGCCGAACCACGGGGCTTTTCAATTACCGGCAGCTTCACAAGCAATAAGCTGTCGCTGTGTCTGGATCAGGTGTTGCGATTGACAATCAGCATCGTGCCGGTATCCAGTTCCAGGTGAAGTTTGCTGAGAGGTAAATTGTCATGATCTTTAAGCAGGTCAAGGTCGATATGATCCGGTTGCGGGTGGAGCATGATGATCACGGAGAAAAAGCCCTTGAATCGGTTTACAGGGGTGGGGATACCCTGATCGTCCAGTTCCAGTTTTTCACGGTGCAGTGTCGCTGAAAACCACACGGCTGTCTGAAGGTCTTCGGCCAGTTTTTTCCAGAACTGAAAATGCGATTCGTCATGGTCATAAAAGGAGAAACCATCCACAATGACCACTTCGGGAAGAAAATTCAAGGCTTCGGTAAAATTCATGATTGAGGACCGGATATTTTCCAGCACCAATGGACGGCGAAAATGCATGATCTTCCGGTTTTTGATGACCTGGTCATGGTCGTCGATGACGTTTTCCAGTTTGTAGGACCGGGAGACCTCAAGAAAAACCTGTTCATACCATGTCTCAATATGGCGGGGGTCTTCGGCAAATGAGATATGCAGTACTTTCTGGCCTCTCAGGATTTTGTCGATGGAAACGTGTACCAGGCAGGCGGTTTTACCGACTCCTTTACGCGCGGTGAACACACCCAAATTCCCCTTGCCCAATCCGCCGTGAATGGATTGTTCCAGAATGCGAATGGGGCTTCTCCGAATCAATTCTTTTTTCAGCATAATTCTCCTCAATGGCTGCAGCGCCGGTCGGACTCGGTCCACGCGACAGGTGATCATTCGTGCCTCATTGATTCTTTTCTTCGAATTCCTTTTTCAATTTCTCCGCGATCGAATCCGGAACCCTGGCATAGTGGTCGAATTCCATGGTAAACTCCGATTTCCCCTGTGTGGCGGATCTGAGTACAGTGGAATATCCAAACATCTCGCTGAGTGGAACCTGCGCCTCCAGGATTGTGAAGGTGCCGTCTTCCATCACGCTGATTACAGTTCCACGGCGCTGATTGACTGTAGCCAGAATGGATCCCTGATATTCAGTAGGGCCTTCGACACCCAGCCTCATGACGGGTTCAAGTATGATCGGCTTGCATCGTGAATAGGTTTCCCTGAATGCGCTGATGGCGGCCTGTCTGAAAGCCATTTCGGAAGAGTCCACGGGGTGATAGTTGCCGTCATTCAGCGTAATTTTAACACCGACTATGGAAAATCCGGTCAGCGGGCCTTTTTTCAGACACTCTTCAAAACCCCTGCGGCAAGCCGGAATATATTCAGCGGGAATCACACCTCCTTTGATTTCATTCACGAATTCGAAGTCTCCCTCATGCCAGGGTTCGATGATTCCGGCGACGCGACCGAACTGGCCCGCTCCGCCTGTCTGTTTTTTATGCGTGTAATTAAAGGGACCGGATTGGGAGATGGATTCCCGATAAGCCACCTGGGGAGTCCCCGTCTGCATCTCGATGTTGTATTCCCTGCGCATTCGTTCGATATATACATCCAGGTGGAGTTCTCCCATTCCCCTGATAATGGTGTCATTGGTTTCTGAATCCACGTACGTTTGAAAAGTCGGATCCTCTTTAGTGAAGCGGTTCAGGGCCTTGGCTATATTCTCCATCGATTTATCGTCTTTTGTTTTTACCGAAAGGGAAATTACCGGCTTGGGTACAAACATGGAGGAGAGGCTGACCTTCATCCTGCCGTCGGTAAACGAATCGCCTGAGGCGCATTCGATTCCGAACAGGGCAACGATATCGCCGGCCTGTGCTGATTCGATTTCTTCCATTTCATCGGCATGCATACGGATAAGACGCCCGACCCGGGACTTTTTTCCCGACCGGGCATTGACAATCTCCGAACCTTTTTTCAGTGAACCCTGATACAAGCGCACATAGGTCAGCTGGCCGTAACGCGTATCATCCAGTTTGAAGGCCAGCATAACCAGAGGAGCCGAAGGATCGGCTGTCAATGCGATTGTTTTTTCATTATCAGACTGATCGAAAGCCGTATTGGAACCGTCGAGTGGAGAGGGCAGATAATGAAGCACCGCGTCCATGAGAGGCTGAACCCCCTTGTTCTTAAAGGCGGAACCCATAAATACAGGAGTCAGCTTCAGTGAAAGAGTTCCCTTTCGAACGGCGTCATAGACCAGATCTTCGGTAACCCGGTCTTCCAGACAGGCTTCCATCAGCTCGTCGCTGAACAGGGTCACCGCGTCGAGCATGATATCCCGTTTTTCTCGGGCGATGGTGATCAGTTCGTCGGGTATGGATTCTTCACGGACAATTTCGCCGTTTTCCCCGTCGAAATAGAAAGCCCTCATGGTCACCAGGTCCACGATGCCCCGAAAATCGGCTTCACTTCCAATGGGGATCTGCATCATAACGGCATTGTGACTCAGTTTTTCTCTGAGCTGACGCGTGACTTTCCCGGCATTCGAACCCACGCGGTCCAGTTTATTGATAAACGCGATGCGGGGAACCTTGTATCGGGTCATCTGACGATCAACGGTGATGGACTGGGACTGGACGCCGCCGGTTCCGCAAAGCACCAGAATCGCTCCGTCCAGGACACGAAGCGCTCGTTCCACTTCCACGGTGAAATCCACGTGTCCCGGGGTGTCGATAATATTGATATCGTGTTTTTTCCAGGTGACGTGAGTCGAGGCCGAGGAGATGGTAATCCCACGTTCCCGCTCCAGCTCCATGGAATCCATTTTGGCGCCTGTACCGTCTTTTCCCCGTACTTCATGAATGGCATGTATCTTCTGTGTGTAAAAGAGAATACGTTCTGTCAGGGTGGTCTTTCCCGAATCGATATGGGCGCTGATTCCGATGTTGCGCATGTTTTGAATATTCTTGCTCATGGATCTTTTTACTCTCCGAAATTCTTGTTTCGTTGTTGAATGATTTGTCATTCAACCGAAAAGATTGTAAATATACATTAATTAATGAGAAAAACCAAGCAAAATAACAAACGAAAATAAGTTTATCGGCATCAGTCCGATCGATGCGGCCGGCCATTATTCATCATGCCGGACCGGGCGCGTCCTTGTCTCTCATTTTTCTTGATTATCATACGGGGATTTCTTACCATACAAAGGTGTTTTATGTCGCATCTTCGAACGCCCGGTGTCTGTTATGGGTTCATGGAAAGGCGGCTGCTGATGATCTCAAAGAGTAAGGCAGGATGGATGCTCCCCGTCTATGGATTGGCTTGCTGCTTGTGTGCCGGCGTTTGGGCACAGTCCGGCAATTCAGGGCCGCAGAATAAAAGCATACATTCTGATATTCATGGATATGGCTTTGGAAGTATCGGGTACAATACTTTGAATCACGGGAGCTTGAAAAACACGCCAAACGTTCCGGTTCCGCGTCATGCCGGACCGGGTTGGGTTCTGGTTTGCGGATTGCGCATGGGAAGGTCATGGCTGGAGCCCGCCGATTTTACGACAACGATTTCCACTTTCAAAGCAGCGGCCGTGGAAAATCCGGACTGGGAAACACGGACAACCGCTTTCAGGGGCCTGTTTTCAGCAGGTCTGGACTTGATGGCTGGATATGGTTTTACCGGCGGATTTTGGGTGGGGATTCAAACCGGATACAGACACTTTTTAAGCGGTATTTTAAAAGCGGAACAGTCTTTTTCCGGCGCGGCGGCGCCCTTTTATCAGACCCGGCAATTCGGTCTCGATGCCTGGGCCGTTCCTGTCGAACTGGTGTTTGTGCATCCGTTCCCGATTCTTTCAAAAGTTCGAATGCGGGCCTTGCTGGGTCTGGATCTGTACAACGCCGCAGTCGCCTATCAGTACCGGTTTGAGAATTTGAACGGATCGTATTGGCAAATGGGCGATTTGAAGGATTCAGGAATCGGTTATCACTTTCATGTCGGCTTCGAATACCCGCTGAGAAACCGCATTTATCTGACACTGGAAGCCGGATACGGATGGGGGATATTAAACGCGTTTGAGGGATCGATCGAGGACAGCGATGGCGTGAAAACCGATGTCCGCCTTGTCATGGAAGAAACCGGATACGGCAAGAAACTCAGCCTCGTACCTGGCGAAGACATGAAATGGCTCAGAAATGCCGAAGTGGATTCGGGAGGGTTGAACATATTGGCCGGGTTGAGCTGGGAAATGACTTTCTTTCTGCAATCAAAATGAAAGCAAAAACGGCCCGGTTTTCTGCGGAAGAGGAGCGACGATCTCTTTATCTTGACATTCCTCCGGGGAATTGGTACATTATTTTGTCTGGCCGTGTCAAATCCGTTTCAAGAATAGGCGTTTCATGAACTCGATCAAGGAAGACATCGAGAATCTGCGCGATGAAATACGTCAGCACAATTACCGGTACTATGTGCTCAATGATCCGCTGATTGCCGATTATGAGTACGATCGACTCATGGCGAAGCTGGAGGCGATGGAAAAGGCGCATCCCGAGCTGATTACACCCGATTCGCCTACTCAGCGGGTGGGAGGCGAACCGGTGAAGGGTTTCCCGACGGTCGCCCACGAGATTCCCATGCTCAGCCTCGCCAATACCTATTCTCAGGAAGAGCTGGAGGAGTTCGAAAAACGCCTGCGTCATTTGATGCCGGAAGAAGATTTTGAGTATGTGGTTGAGCTGAAATTCGACGGAATCGCGGTCGGTCTTCTGTACAAAGACGGAGTTCTCGTTCGAGGAGCCACGCGGGGCGATGGAGAACGCGGCGATGATATCACTTCCAATCTGAAAACCGTCCGGGCTATACCGCTTCGCCTTGTTCAGAAAGAGGGTCTGCCCGTGAATGTCGAGGTGAGAGGTGAGGTGTTTATGAGCCGCAGCGGATTCAAGAAGCTGAACCGGATCAGAGAGAATGCCGGCGAGAAAGTCTTCGCCAATCCGCGCAATGCCACAGCCGGTTCGCTGAAGCAGCAGGATCCAAGGGAGACGGCACGCCGGCCCCTGAATTTTTCTGCCTATTATCTGCGTGTAACGGAACCCGATTCAGAACAGTTGGCGCTGACCACGCATTTGGAAAGCCTTCATCGACTCAGAGAACTGGGTTTTCCGGTGAGCCGCCATACCCGTCTCTGTAAATCCATGTGGGAAGTACTGGACGCGTGCATGGAATGGGAGACAAAACGGGAAGAGATCGATTTTGAAATCGATGGCCTGGTCATCAAAGTCAATGATCTGAGTCAGCAGAGCGCTCTCGGATACACTCAGAAAAGCCCCAGATGGGCCATCGCGTATAAATTCAAGGCCAGACAGGCCACGACTGTGTTGAAAGCCATTCATCTGCAGGTAGGACGAACGGGAACCGTAACTCCTGTGGCCGTTCTGGAACCGGTTTTTTTAGCCGGATCCACGATCAGCCGGGCAACCCTGCACAATGAGGAAGAGATTCATCGCAAGGATATCCGGGAAGGCGATACGGTTCTCATCGAAAAAGGCGGGGATGTGATTCCCAAAGTCGTGAGTGTGATTGATGAAAAGCGGCCTTCCGGGACCCGACCCTTTCGAATGCCAAAAATCTGTCCGGTCTGTGGAGGACCCCTGGTACGCTCTGAAGAAGAGGCGGCTGTTCGTTGTGACAACGTTTCCTGTCCGGCTCAGGTCCAGCGCCGTATCGAGCATTTCGCTTCCCGTCAAGCCATGGATATCGAAGGGTTGGGCGGGGCCATGGTCAAGCTGCTTCTGGAAAATCAGCTCATTGAGGATTTTGGAGACATTTATCGATTGAAGAAAGAGGACCTGATCGATCTGGAAAGGATGGGCGAAAAGAGCGCCGGAAATCTCATCCGCGCGATCGCGGATTCGAAACAACGTCCCCTGGACCGTCTGATCTTCGCTCTGGGAATTCGCCATGTGGGATCCGGCGCCGCTGTGCTTCTGGCGGATCGTTTTGAATCCCTTTTCCGGCTCCAAAAAGCTGAAAGTCAGGAGCTGGATGCCATTGACGGCATCGGTCCGACCATGAGCCGAAGCATTGTTCAATTTTTCCGCCAGCCGCAAAATCAGACTGTTCTGGAGAAACTGGAAAAAGCCGGTATCCGCATGGAGGAAAAACGCAAGAAACGAAGCGGAATTTTTGACAAGAAGACTTTTGTTTTGACCGGCGCCCTGACCCGCTTCACACGCGAAGGCGCGGCGGAACTGATCGAATCCGAGGGAGGTAAAATCAGCACAACCGTGAGCCGCAATACGGATTATGTTCTGGCAGGCGAGAAACCCGGAAGCAAATACCGCAAGGCTCTGGATCTGAACGTGGAAATCATGGATGAGGATACTTTTATCGGTTTGCTCGAGAAATCCAGAAAGCGTCCTTTTCCGCGATCTTCCCAGTTGGGCATGGAACTGTAAAAAGGACGGGCTGCATTTGGCAAAAAAGAAATCGGGAAAATTGCCTGTACCTTTTCAGGAGATTGAAACCCGTCACGAATTCAGGGTTTACCGAAAAAGAGATTTGGTTTTGGTCCAGGGGAAAGGATCGTCGGTTTGGGATCTTCAGGGCCGTGAATTTCTGGATTGTGTCACCGGGATGGGTGCCGCGATTCTTGGACACGGTCATCCCGTTGTGATGAAAGCGCTGAAGCAGGCGGAAACCCTGATAACCTGTTCGAATCTATTTTACAATGATCAGAGAGCGCTCTTTATGGCGTCTCTGGCCAATGCGGCACCCGGAGATCTGAAGCGTGTCTTTTTGTGCAATTCGGGCGCGGAAAGCGTGGAAGCGGCTCTGAAATTCGCCCGGTTCAGCACGGGCAAAACGGAGTTTATCTGCGCCCGGCGAGGGTATCACGGCCGCACCATGGGAGCTCTTTCGGCGACTTTCAGACCGGATTATCGTGAAGACTTTATGCCCCTTGTACCCGGGTTTCGATTCGCCGAATTGAATCATTTTGAATCGTTCAGGGAGCAAGTGACCAATGAGACGGCTGCCGTGCTGCTGGAGGTTGTGCAGGGAGAGGGAGGCGTGCATCCCGTCCGGAAGGAGTTTTTACAGGATATAGCCCGTCTCTGCCGGGAGAAGGGACTTCTTTTAATCCTGGATGAAGTGCAGACCGGCATGGGAAGAACAGGCCGCCTTTTCGGATGCAGTAATTATGATGTGATACCGGATATGATCTGTCTGGCCAAATCCATGGCCGGCGGAATACCCATGGGGGCCGTCATTGTTTCCGACCGTATTGAGCATCCTCTCGGCAAGCATGGATCGACATTCGGCGGGAATCCGTTGGCCTGTAAAGTGGCCAATGAAGTTCTTAAATATATCCTGATTTCCGGTTTTCTGGATTCAGTGAGAAAAAAAAGCTTCTATTTAATGCGGCATCTGACTTCGCGACCGCTTTCACGGGCAGTGGAGATACGCGGCCTGGGACTTCTGACGGGTATTCAGGTGAAAGGAGAGGCCGCTCCGCTGGTTCAGGAACTGGAGGATCAGGGTGTTCTGGCCCTGACCGCGGGTCCCGATGTCATCCGTCTGCTTCCTCCCTTGACCATCTCCATGAAAGATTTGGAACGGTTGATCGGCGCACTATGTAAAATCCTGGCCTAGAAAAACGGAGGAGACGTTATGCACGATGCCGGGATATTCCGGGCTGCCAATTCCCGCCGCTGTTCAAGGACTGTTCAGGTGGGATCTCTGCAACTGGGCGGGGGCGCACCCGTGCGGGTGCAGTCCATGACCAATACGCCTACGGAAGACGTGCGTCGCACGATCGATCAGATCAAGGCCCTTGAAAACGCCGGCTGTGAAATCGTCCGGGTGGCGGTTCCCACACTCGAAGCCGTAAAAGCGCTGCCCGCCCTGAAGTCGGCAATGACCGCGCCCCTGGTGGCGGATATTCATTTCGATTACAGGCTGGCCCTTGAAGCAATAAACCATGGCGCCGATAAAATCCGTATCAATCCCGGGAATATCGGAAAAGCGGACCGGGTGCGTGAAATCTTGAGAGAAGCCCGCGTGAATCATATTCCGGTACGCATCGGGGTCAACGCGGGATCTCTGGAAAAGGGTATTCTCAGGAAACATGAAGGAATCACGGCCGGGGCTCTGGCTGAGAGCGCTCTGAAACAGATACGCCTCTGTGAGGATGCGGGGTTCGAAGATCTGGTGGTTTCCATCAAGGCTTCTTCCATTCGTCTGATGGTTGAAGCCAACCGTATTTTGGCCGGAAGTGTCGATTATCCTCTTCATCTGGGTGTTACGGAAGCCGGCGCCGCGCCCTCGGGTATCATCCGTTCAGCCGTGGGTCTGGGTATACTTCTGGATCAGGGTATCGGAGATACGATCCGGGTTTCATTGACCGGGGAACCGGTTCAGGAGGTAGCGACTGCCTATGAAATATTGAAGTCCCTCGGGCTCCGGCGCAGGGGGTTGACCGTAATCTCCTGCCCCACATGCGGCCGGACCCATGCCGATATTCTGGCTGTTGTGCAGGCCGTTGAGAAGGCTCTGGGGCATATCAGGACGCCTTTGACTGTGGCGGTCATGGGATGCGCCGTAAATGGGCCGGGTGAGGCGAGGGAAGCGGATATAGGCGTGGCATGCGGGCCGGGCCGCGCCCTGCTCTTTCGAAAAGGGTGTGTGATCGGAAAGATTTCTGAAGATGAAATTGTTCGCGTTCTGGTGCAGGAGGTGAATCGGCTCGAAAAAAAACAGGATCATTCGGCAGAAAAAGATTTGCCGGCCGGCGAGAAGGAAAAGAGTCGATGAAGGCTTCCATACTGGATGCAGTAAAAAAGGGGCCGGTACTGATGGATGGTGCTATCGGCACCCAGGTACAGGCTATGGGCCTGCCCCCCGGTGAACCGCCGGAACGATGGAACACAGAGAGGCCCGATTCGATTCGAAAGATACACCGGGATTATTTGATGGCGGGAGCCCGGGTGCTGACCACCAACAGTTTCGGGGGACATCCGATCAGGCTCAATCGTGCGGGGATCCAGGACAGCTATCTGGTCAATTTTCAGGCCGCGGCCCTGACCTGTATCTCTCCGGATGTCTGGGTGGCCGGGTCTGTGGGACCTTGCGGAGAGATGATTAAGCCGTTGGGCAAGGTGGAGCCGGATGAAGTGTTTGAAGGTTTCAAATTACAAGTTCGGGCGCTTCTGGACGGGGGAGCGGATATCATACTCATCGAAACCATGACCGCCCTGGAAGAGGCTCTGCTGGCCGTTGAAGCGGCCCGCTCCCTGACATCGGCGCCTGTTTTGGCGTCCATGACTTTCTCGGCAACTCCCCGGGGATTCCGGACCGTGATGGGTGTTGATATCGACTCTGCGGTTGAATCTATTCTGAAAGCCGGCGCCGATGGGGTGGGTTCCAACTGTGGAAACGGTATCGAAGATTTTATTCCCATTGTCCGGCGAATGCGCGGCCTGACGGACAAACCGATTCTGGCCGAGGCCAACGCTGGGATGCCCGAAATGGTGAATGGGAAAACGGTCTATCGCCAGACACCGGAAACCATGTCACGCCATATTCCCGCCCTGCTTGAGGCCGGGGCGGATTTAATCGGAGGGTGCTGCGGAACAACGCCGGCTCATATTCGGAAAATGAAAGAAATACTCGATATCGAAGAGGGCAATTTATCAATATGAGATTGGATTCAACAGGCCGTATGGCCAAAAGATCGGCCTGGATCGCGGGAGCCATCTGGATTGTGATGAGTCTTTCCGGCCGGGCCCGTACCTACCAATGGCCGACCAACGCAAGCCGTTTGATGACCTCTTCCTTCGGAGAATACCGCAAGACCCATGTTCATGCGGGTCTGGATGTGAAGACATGGGGCCAGGAAGGGTATGAAATTTATGCGCTTCGGGATGGATTAATCAGTGCCGTATCGATTTCGCCTTATGGGTACGGCCGGGCTCTGTACATCCGTTTGAATAATGGGTATACAGCCGTATACGGCCATCTGCAGCGGTATACCGACAGAGTGGAAGCCGCTTTACGAAGAGAGCAGATACGGCAGGGCCGGTATGCGGTCACACTCGGTTTCGGCGACGCTGCCATACCCGTTTCGAAGGGGGAGGTGGTCGGATTTACCGGTTCTTCCGGAAACGGCGTTCCTCATCTGCACTTCGAAGTGCGCGACCAGAATGGTCATCCCATCAATCCCCTGCATCTGGATTTTCCGATTGTGGACCGGCATCTTCCCACGGTCTCGGCATTCGCGGTCACCCCGCTCAAGCCCGGAAGCCATGTCTCCGGAGACTTCATTCCAGAGGTCTTTTCGGTTAGCTGGGCCGGGAAGGGAGAGTATGTTCTGAACGAACCTGTGACAGCAGGTGGTGTATTGGGGCTTTCCATATCGGGTTTTGACAGGGCGGATGGTGCATCAAATCCTTTCAGTTTCTATTGTCTGAGACTCTTTGTCAACGATTCCCTTTTATTCGAATCCCGGTACGATCGTCTGGATTTTCAATATTCTCATCATGTGAATCTTGACCGGGATTATCGGCTGATGCGGGAGGGATTCGGTCTTTTTCAAAATTTGTACCTGAGTGACGGCAATGAGCTCGATTTCTACAATCCGCGAATTCCCGGCGCCGGAAAACTGGCATGTATTGAACCGGGTGAAATAAAAGAAACATTCATCCAGCCGGGATATGCCATTCTAAAGCCGGGCACCGTTCCCTTTCGGGTTGAAGTGGAAGATTTCTTCGGTAATCGATCCGTGTTAAGCGGAGATTTGGAACTTGTTCCTTTGCAGAATTTTGCCGCTTCGGCGCGGTCTCAATATCAGCAAGCACGGGTTCCGGGTGAAACACAAGAGTACAGGGTGACTCTGGAATACCGCCCCATGGAACGCTGGATTCGGTATCGGCTGCAGTCCATGGCGCCGCTGGCGGATATCCCCGACCTTCGGGTTACCACACCCTTCTGTGAAGATCGGCCGGTTCTTCTGATCCCCCGGGATTACGAAACCTTTGTCGGCATGCTTCCATGGGAATCCGATGCCTCCGGGCCTGTGTCCATGACTGTGCGATGGCCCCTGCAGGACGGTCTTGAACAGATTACCCGTGAAAAGGTTCTGCTGTCCGATATCAGCACCGGGTGGGGCGGACGATTGATCTCTTCGGACGAACGGTGTCAGGTGATTTTCTCAAAGGGAGCTTTGTATCGATCCGCCGTGGGATTGTGCCGAACCGAGGTCCGGACAGTGGAAAACGGGATTCTTGGAAAAGTCTATCATATTCATCCTGATGACATGCTGATGAGGCGGAGGGCTCTGATTCAGATCGAGATACCCGGTTATTTCGGAGATGTAACCCGTCTGGGAATCGCCCGTCTTGGAGACGACGAGGAAGATATTCATTTTCTGGGTGGGGAATGGGAGAACGGGGCCTTGTCAGCCTGGACGAATCGGCTTGGAAGTTTTACGGTTGTGGCAGACACCATGCCCCCGGTTCTCGAATATTTGCGTCCCGCTCATGGGGAGCGGGTGGAACCCAATGTGACCATTGCGGCTGTTTTCAGGGATGATCTGTCAGGAATATCCGGTGAACGGAACATGGCTGTTACTTTGAATGGAGAACCCCTGATCATGGAGTATCTTCACTTCAAAGACACGCTGATTCATCCCTGGGAATTGAATCTGGCGCCTGGAAACCATGTGCTGGAATTGACTTTGCGTGACCGTGCAGGGAATGTTACCAGAGCCGTTCATGAATTCAAAGTGATCGACACAGAGAGGAACCATTGATTCCCATACGAGACGACAACCCCACACCGTATTTTCCCCTGGTTACGATTTTACTGATTCTCATCAATGTGGCGTTGCATATCTACCAGATATCACTGGGCGCGGGCGCAGAGGCCTTTCTTTACCGGTTTGGAGCCATTCCCTGGGAATTGACCCGTGGATTGGAATGGCCGGGGCTGCCATCAGGATTTCAAACCCCGTCGGGACCGTGGGTGACACCGATGACTTCCATGTTCCTTCACGGCAGCATTCCCCATCTGATCGGCAATATGCTGTATCTGTGGATTTTCGGAGATAACGTGGAATCTCTCATGGGCCATGGACGTTTTATCTTTTTTTACCTGGTCTGCGGTCTGTTCGCGACCGCAGCCCAGATTTTTAGCCATCCGGATGCCGTCATTCCCATGGTGGGGGCCAGCGGGGCGGTATCGGGAGTTTTGGGCGCGTATTTAATTCGATTTCCCCGTGCGCGTGTCCATGTGCTGTTTATCTGGTTCCTGTTTATTCGAATCATTCCCGTCCGGGCTTTTTTTGTGCTGGGGTTCTGGTTCCTTTTTCAGGTTTTCAACGGCCTTTTGTCTTCGGGGCATGGCCCGGGAGTGGCCTGGTTCGCTCATGTCGGAGGGTTTCTTTCCGGTATGATTCTGGTTTTCCTTTTTGAAAGAAAGGACCGGGTACTCCGTTTGCGGCGAGCTTCCTGGTAAAGCGGCATGGACACTTCACTGTTGATTGCGGTGACTCTCACGGTATTTCTTTCGACTATGATTCGTTCCACATTCGGATTCGGCGATGCGCTGGTGGCCATGCCTTTGCTGACGATGTTTCTGGGTTTGAAGAGCGCTACACCCCTGGTCGCCCTTTTGGCGAGCACGATCGCTTTCGTGATACTCATCCGTCGATGGCGGGAAGTGGATATGGCCGGTGCCTGGCGGCTGATGCTGTCCACAGCCTTCGGCATTCCATTGGGTTTGCTGCTTCTGAAGAGCGGATGGGAAGTACCCATGAAAATGCTGCTGGCCGCAGTTATTATCGGTTTTGTTCTTCATCAATGGCTGCGTCCGCAATTCCGGCAGGTGAGCGGAAAGGCCGCCTGGATTTTTGGATTCATCGCGGGCATTCTGGGTGGTGCCTATAACACCAACGGTCCTCCGGTCGTGGTCTTCGGCACACTCCGGTGCTGGGATCCGGCCCGATTCAGGGCCACGCTGCAGGGATACTTTTTTCCAACGGGATTGCTTATTCTTGCCAGTCATGGTATGGGAGGCTTGTGGACGAGAGAGATTTATCATCTTTATTTACTCTGCCTGCCTGTTGTTCTGACGGCTGTTCTGGCGGGCGGTTATCTGCACGCGAGAATTCCGTCCGCACGATTTATGCACGCTGTTTATGGATTCCTGATGCTTCTGGGATTGTCACTGTTCATACAGACCCTGGGATTCTTCGATTGATCATCTGATTGTTTTCTTGAAAAGGAGGGATGGTATGTTTAGGGTAAACAAAGGGATCTGTCGTTTACTGATAACTCTGTCGGTTTTGGCTCCCGCTGTATTGATGTTTTTTCATTGCGGCAGAAACAGCTGGGAGAGACAATCGATGAACGGATGGCTGCTGGAATACACGGTTTCCAGCCGGCCGGGCATCCCCCTGATGATAGAAGCCCTTCAGGAAGGACATGCGCGCGTGGAATCCTTTTTCGGCCGGTCCTTTCCCCGCGTGTATACAGTACGTATATTTCCAGACCGGAATTCACTCACGAATTTCTGGCGAAAATCCTGGAACCTCCCGGATTTCGATCCGGAATGCTGGATGGTGGGCAGTGCGGGTTCGGATACACTCTCTTTGCTGGACATACAAGCCTGGGAGGTCGAAGCCTGCGAACACAACGCGAAGGATACGACCCGCATTTTTAGTCTCGTGGCCCATGAACAGGCACATATTTTTCACGGGCAGGTCAGTCCCAATCCCTCGTTCGACCATATGGAAGACGTGGGATGGTTTGTGGAGGGCATCGCCACGCTGGTTTCGGGGCAGCTGACAGGAGAACGTAAAAAAGGAGTGAGGGAGTGGTTTCTCCAGGGCAACGCCCCCGAACGGCTGGAAGAAGTATGGTCTGGCCCCCATCGCTATGGATTGGCCGGTTCATTGGCTGCCTGTCTGGAACAGGAATACGGGCGGGAAATGCTGTACCGGATGCTTTCGGAAACCACGGAGAGCGGGCTTCTGGCATGTCTTGGACTTGAAGAAAGAGAGCTGCTGGTTCGATGGCGGCGGTATGTGCTGACCGGGAAGATCGAACTTTAACGGGGAATACACGGTCCGGAGGCAAACACGGTTTGCATTCTCCGGGCCGTGATCTGTTCTTCGACCGGGACATTCCATCGGCAGCTGACCGGATACGCGACGGCAGAGGTGGAATCGTATGAACACTCGAAGGCTGATTGTTGTCGGAGGAGGACCGGCGGGCCTGATGGCCGCGGGCCAGGCTGCGGGTCTGGGTGTGAAGACTCTTGTTCTGGAAAAGATGGACCGGCCCGGACGCAAACTGAGAATAACGGGAAAGGGCCGGTGCAATCTGACCAACGCCGCGAGCCTGGAAGACTTTCTGGCGCATTATGGAGACAACGGGCGTTTTCTCAGGCAGGCATTCGCCCGGTTTTTTTCCCAGGATCTGACGGCTTTTATCGGCGGACTGGGGATTACCGTGAAAACCGAGCGGGGAGGGCGGGTTTTCACGGAAGAGGGGGCCCCCGAACTGGCCGTCAGGCTGACGGAATGGGCCGGCAGGCAGGGGGTCTCTGTACGAACGGGAAGCCGGGTCACGGCGATCCATCATATCGATCGGGCTGTCACCGGTGTCCGAATCCTGTCTTCGGACGGCGATGCGGAAGATTCGGAAGCGGCATGTGTGATTCTGGCCGCGGGCGGCGCTTCCTATCCGGCTACGGGTTCTGCGGGTGACGGTTATCGTCTGGCAAAAGCTCTGGGACATGATATTGTTTCGCCGGGCCCGGCTCTGGTTCCGGTCGAAACCGAAGGGAATACAGCGGTCAGGCTTCAGGGGCTGAGTCTTCGCAATGTCGTCCTGAAAGTGCTCTGCGACGGCCGGGTTCAGGCCGAGGCCTTCGGCGAAATGCTGTTTACCCATTTCGGCGTATCAGGGCCCATTGTGCTTTCATTGAGCAAAGTGATCGGCCGCTGCCTGAAAAAGAAAGATTCTGTGATTCTGTCCATCGATCTGAAGCCGGCCCTGGATGAAAACCGGCTCGATGAGCGTCTCAGGAGGGAACTCGACTTGCATGGAAAGCGGTCGCTTCAGAATATGCTGAAAACCCTGCTCCCTTCGGCTTTGATACCCGTTTGCCTGGATGCTTTGCGCCTGGACCCTCACAAACCGGGGCATCAGATCACGGCCGAAGAACGAACCCGGCTTCGTGCCTGGCTCAAGAATATGGAATTGAAGGTTCTCCGGACCCGTCCGATGGCGGAGGCCATCGTTACCGCGGGGGGGATTTCTCTTCACCAGGTAGACCCGAGAACTATGGCATCCCGGGTTGTTTCCGGATTGTACTTCGCCGGTGAAGTGCTGGATCTGGACGGAGATACCGGCGGATTCAATCTGCAGGCGGCCTTTTCCACGGGCTGGCTGGCCGGCCGGTCCGCGGCCCGGTGGCTGACGGACCAGGTGAAAGGATGATTGTTCATGCATAAAGCACAACCTTCGGATTCCCGGCATGCGGGTTTTCTCCGCTCATGTGATCCTCTCCCGCATGCCCTCCACCAGCGAGTGGGACGGCCTGATGCACCGTGCTGAATCGGCGCTGAAAAAGAGATACCGGCTTATAGAGACCACTCTTCAGCCGGGGGTGAAGCAGCAAAAAGGGTGAAAAGGATAAATACGTTTCCGGATTATTGATCGGAACACAGGGCTCTGATATTCCTTGTTCGGTAAAAACAGAAAGGCATATCCTTCGACGGCCCGGATGAATATGGTCAAAGGGAGGCAGACATGAGATCCGTTTGTTGCATTTTTCTAGCGATGCTGCTGTTTCTCAACTGCGCGAAACGGGGCGGAGTCGAGGGGACCGTGATTGATCGGGAATCGGGTCATCCGGAGCAGGGTGTCCGGGTTCGGGTTCTCGAGTCGGGTTCCACTGCGCAGAGTGACCGGGCGGGTCATTACCGGATTTCGGTAACGGAGCGGGATTTTATCCTGCTGTTCGAAAAAGAGGGGTTCGAACCGGTCCGCGTGCAGGCGGTGGAGATGAAACCGGGACGCTGGTACCGAATGGATGTGGCTCTTATTCCCGGCAATGGATAATCTCCGGCGATGTACGATCCTATCGTTTTTTTTATTGTCCGATATTCTTAAATTGTTTAAATTGTTATATACATGAATCGGCATCAAATAATCTGCAGACAGTTAACAAAGGAGGGGTCAATGCGATTTTTCACAGTGATGCTTCTCATGGGGCTGGGTGTGAATCTGGCCGCAGCCGCGGCATCGGCCGGAAAGGAAACCCATCCATTTTCGGTTCATGACATGCTGGCCATGGACCGGATTTCCGATCCTCAAATATCGCCAGACGGACAGAATGTAGTTTTCACTCTGCGAAAAACGGATTTAAAGGCCAATCGGGGCCGAACCGATCTCTGGATTGTCGAAGCGGATGGTCAGAATTTACGGCGGCTGACTTCACATCCCGCCGGAGATTTTAATCCCCGATGGTCATCCTGCGGTAAATACATCCTGTTTCTGTCGACACGCTCGGGTTCTTCGCAAGTGTGGAGCATCCGTGTGGACGGCGGCGAAGCCGTTCAGCTCACGGATCTGCCTCTGGACGTGGGGAATCTCGTGGTTTCTCCTTATGGAGAGTACATCGCATTTACCACGGAAGTTTTTGTCAATAAATGCATGAAGGGCACACGCAAACAGCTGGATGAGACCGCAGCTGATCCGATGACCGGCCGTATTTACGATTCGATCTTTATCCGTCACTGGGATACCTGGAAAGACGGACGCCGGTCCCATCTTTTTGTCATGTCTCTTAAAGACAAAAATCCGGTGGATGTCATGAAGGCCATGGATGCGGACACGCCATCCAAACCATTCGGCGGACCCGAGGAGATCGCTTTCGCTCCGGGCAACAGCGGCATTGTTTTCACAACCAGGAATGTGGGCCGTGAAGAAGCCTGGTCCACAAACTTCGATCTCTTTCTCGCGTCCCTGGACGGACGCGGAGAGCCGGTCTGTCTGACCGGGGAGAACGAAGCCTGGGACACGAGTCCCGTCTTCTCACCGGACGGAAAAACCATGGCCTATCTCGCCATGGCCGTGCCGCGGTATGAATCGGACCGATTTCGTATTGTGCTGAGAACCGGAAAGAATTGGGAGCAGAAGCGGGTGCTTACCGAGTCCTGGGACTTCTCGCCGGGTTCCATCGCCTTCTCCGCCGACGGCAAGGAGATCTACGCCACAGCGGCCAATAAAGGCCAGCGGTCTCTCTTTGCCCTGGATATGCGTACCGGCAAGGACCGGGTTCTGGTGCGCGACGGATATGTGGCCAGTCTCGCAGGAGCCGCCGGGACGCGGATCATCTTCGGCATGGATCATTTGCAGTCTCCGGTGGAATTGTACTCCATTCATTCCGACGGCCGTCAACTCAAGCCCATAACCCGAATCAATGCCGATAAACTCGAATCAGTCCGAATGGGGTATGCCGAACAATTTTCCTTTGCCGGCTGGAATGACGAAACCGTGTATTGTTATATCGTGAAACCTGTGGATTTCGATCCGTCGAAGAAATATCCCGTGGCTTTCCTGATTCACGGCGGTCCGCAGGGGTCTTTCGGAAACCATTTTCATTATCGCTGGAATCCGCAGGCTTACGCCGGCGCCGGATATGCTGCGGTCATGGTCGATTTTCACGGATCGGTCGGCTACGGACAGGCATTCTGTGACGCCATTCGCGGAGACTGGGGGGGCAAGCCGCTGGAAGACCTTGTCAAGGGTCTGGATGCCGCTCTGAAGCGTTATCCCTGGATGGACGGGGAACGCGTGGGCGCTCTGGGAGCCTCTTTCGGCGGATGGATGATCAACTGGATCGCCGGTCAATTGCCGGAACGTTTTAAATGTCTGGTAAGTCACGACGGCAATCTCGATGAACGCATGGCGTATTTCAACACCGAGGAGCTCTGGTTCCCTGAATGGGATCATATGGGAACACCCTGGACCAATCCGGAGGGGTATGAAAAACACAATCCGGTAAATCATGTGGGCAAATGGAAAACCCCCATGCTGGTGATTCACGGAGCTCTGGACTATCGGGTCGTGGACACCCAGGGAATCGGGACCTTTAACGCGTTGCAGCGCAGGGGTATTCCCAGCCGTCTGCTGTATTTTCACGACGAAAATCACTGGGTGCTTAAACCGCACAATTCCATCCAGTGGCATGATACGGTGATCGGCTGGCTGGATCAGTGGTGTAAATAAGGAGATGAAAAAACCTCCCGGGGCGATTTTCCCCGGGAGGCCTGACCGGCCGGAGGGTTTCCGCGAAGCAGGCAGGGTTACCGGTTCCCGCCCTCGACAGGCTCGACGACCTCATCAGACCCCTTGAACCCGGGGGCCATCAGCCGAACAGGCAGGAGGTATTTATGCCGATCGAAGTGAGGGAAATCGGTTCCCGAAAGGACCTCAGAGATTTTATTTACCTTCCCGAGAAGATTCACCGCGGTCACGCCGAATGGGTTCCCCCCATCTATGTGGATGAATGGTCCTATTTCAATCCCAAAAAGAACCGGTCTTTTGAGTATTGTGACACGGTTCGTGTACTGGCCATTCAGGACGGACAAGTAACCGGTCGTGTCATGGGTATCATCAACCATCGTCATAACGCCGCTCAGGGCATCCGGAACGGACGGTTCTGTTATCTGGAATGCCCTGATGATCAAGAAACGGTTCATGCCCTGCTGTCTTATATTGAAAAATGGGCCATGAACCGCGGAATGGAAAAGCTGGTCGGTCCGTATGGATTTTCCGATCAGGATCCGGAAGGTTTTATCATTGAAGGTCAGGAATATCCGGCCACGATCGCCTGTTACTACAATTACGATTATTTGGTGGAGCTGGTCGAAAACGAGGGATACACGAAGGAAGTGGATTATGTGGTATACCAGGTGCCTGTTCCCGCGGAGATACCCGGATTTTACCGGAAAATCTATGAGCGCAGTCTGAGATCCGGAGAGTTCAGACTCAAGGAATTCACCAGCCGCAGGCAGATCAAGCCTTATATCCATTCCGTTTTCAAACTGATGAATGAAACGTACAGTCATCTTTACGGTTTTGTCCCTCTCGAGCCCAAAGAGATGGATGATTTGACGCGGAGGTATCTGCCTGTTCTGGATCCCCGTTTTATTAAAATTGTGCTGAGGAACGAGGAGGTTGTCGCGTTTGCACTGGGAATTCCCAATATGATACCCGGTATTCGAAAGTCAAGAGGCCGTCTGCTGCCTTTCGGGCTCCTTTATATACTTCGTGCCGGAAAGAAAACAAATCAGCTGGATATGCTGCTGGGAGCTGTCAAGGAAAAGTTTCGGGGACGGGGTCTGGACGTCATGATGGGGCTGAAAATTCTTGAATCGGCGTCCAGGGCCGGTATGACCGTGATTGACAGCCATCACGAATTGGAAATGAATGCGAAGATGCGGGCTGAAAACGAGAGAATGGGCGGGAAAATCATCAAGCGATACCGGGTGTATCAGAAATCACTCATTTCATAATTTTTTATGAATATATCATCCTGTTCACATCAGGGGCCGTGGTTTGTCCATGGCCTTTTTCATATTCCAGTCCGCTGCAATGGTTCTGTCAGGGAAAACATCGGCTGATGCGTATTAATGTGTGGAATAATGAATGAGGATCTGTAAATAAACGATGTGAAAGGATATGAAAATGGGTAAATTTCAAACACGGCATGGAATAATCGGCCTGTTCTTTGCCATACTCCTGAATATTCCGGTTTCGGCTGCCGGATCGGATCACTATGAACAGGGCAAAAAACTCATCAGGAATGGAGACTGGAAAGCCGGCCTTCAGACCTGGTGGTCGGCAAAAACGGATCCGTCGTATCAGAGTGAAAGGGATATCAGAGTAGCTATCGGGTTTATCGAGTATGTCACGGATAACGATCTTGAAATGTATTACGGAAATGCCAGTGATCTGTATCTCTGGGCTTTTTCGGATCGGACGGACAGCCGGTATCTGGATGATTTATGGATGGAGGCTTCTCGCGTGGCGCCTCTTCTTCCGATAGAAGAAGAAAAAGCATGGATCCGCCGAATCAAAAGACAGGACCCGACCCTTGCCTCGAATATTCACCGTTTCTGGCTGGAGAATGATCCACGGCCCACTACAACCGGAAATGAACGACTGATAGAACATTGGCGGCGGATCAGTTACGCCCGGAAAACGTTTCAAAAGAACCGAAATTCCGTGTATGATTGTGATGACCGGGGTTTGATCTATGTCAAATACGGAGAGCCGTTCCGAAGAAAGAGTGGTTTTTTCGGGTCATCCGCTGCTTCGCTGCTGGAACTGTCCAGATGGCTGGGTCCTTCCCGAAAGATGGATCAGGATATGGCTGAATTACGCGCAAAGGCCAATCTGATCAGAGGGGGGTTTCATTCCTCGGTTGTCAGTGCTCAGGAAGATATTACGATGATGAATATCAAACTGTGGGATCCAAAGCCGGAATATGAGGTCTGGCTTTATACGGGGCTTCATGAGAGAAAGCCTGTTGTCTTTCTCTTTTCCAGAGAAAACGGCACCGGTCCCTTTGAGCTGGTAGATGGCGTTGAAGAGGCTCTGCCACGGATCATGGGAAGGAGCATGGGAAACTATGTGCCGAGGATGCGGCAGGGCATTTATCAGATCATGTATTATGCGGAACTGGCTAATTTTGATGATTTCTTCTATCATCGGTACCGGGATCTGGAAATGATCTGGGAGCATGCCGCGAACAATGACCGTATGCCGAACCATCATGAAGTGAAACTTCTGAGCGCATTCAACAATCACAACCGGGGCGAAGACAAGTTCAACGCACCCTCCAGATATTCCATGCCGGTGAGATCCGACTTTGAATTTCTCACCGGAGGTATCGATGTAGGCACGCATTTTTATCGGTTTCTTGACGAACAGAATGAACCCGAACTGGTTATTTATGCATTGTCTTCTCCGCAGATTCAGATCGAATATCTGGTTGTCGATGAAAACGGCAGGCTGGGCCCGCCTCCTTACAGGCTGCTGCATACTCTGATTTTACGGGATGACGATCTGAGGGAGTTGTACCGGCTCAGTGATCAGCTGGTCGGATCCGAACAGAACATGTCGGTTTTCCGTCTTCCCCATATTCACCAGAGAGCGCATTTTACGGTATCGTCCGAAGCGATCTATGAACCGGATACAACCGGCCGGCTGAATAATGATTTGTTCCCGCAGGTTCTGGCCCTGGGCAAAGAGTCCTGCCTGGTCGATGCGCCCCTGAACCGCAGCCAGCGCGATCTGGAATTGAGTGATCTTGTTTTCGGCATCGAAATGCCGGAGGATTTGCAAACTTCCGGTGTGCCCGTTCCGATCATTCCGCTCGATCGGTTTGCTGCCGATGATCCGGTAAAGATGTATCTGGAGATTTATCATCTGCTGGTCGATGAGAATGGGAAGGGTCATGGCACTATCGAGTATCTCATTACCCGATACCGCAATGATGAGAAGAAACAGAAACCGCTGATCAGTTCAAGTTTCAATTATCAAACACAGGGACGGCGGGGCCGGGAACTCGTCAGTCTCGATATTTCACGGCTGAAATCCGGTGATTATGCGTTTCATGTGAAAGTAACGGACAATTTTTCGAACAGCCAAAAGACCCGATTGGCGCGTTTTTCAATTATCAAGTAGGCATCGGTTGTGCTTTTTTAAAAGGGTGAAAGGCCCGGGAGAATGTTAATAAAAACAGGCATTTCCTATTTGAAGAAGAGTAATCATTCATGTTAAATCATAAGCAGGGTATGCGAAGCCGGTTTCGGATCATTCGCCGTTCAAGCGATGCGATGCACTTCATCGAACGACGGTTTTACCGGGTCCGAATGGAAAAGGCGCTGATTGCCGCCCTGGGCCTTTTTTCCCTTTTATTTCTTCTATTCCGTCACGCTCCCCGGAACAGACTGATCCCGAAACCGGTGAGTCTGAACATGGTCAGTTATGAAATGATACCGGCGACTCGCCAGGGCGGGCTTCCGCGTCCTCCGAATCTTCCCAGCGTTCCTATGCCCACGGAAGATGAATTTACCCTGGAAGATGAGACGATTGATGAAACCGCTCTGGATCCGGACATGGACATTCCGTTGTTCGATTCCGATGGCCCATGGGGAAGAGGCACTGTGGGCGGTTTGACGCCGCGGCCTGTACGGGAGGTTATTCCCGAATATTCCGAAACGGAGCGGCGGAGGGGTATTCGCGGGGATGTTATTCTGGATATTCTGGTGAATGCAGAAGGAAAGGTCGACAGTGTTGTCATCGTTCAGAATTCCACACTCAGTCAGCATCTGGCTGCCGCGGCCAAAGCGGCGGCCTATCAGAGTCTGTATGTTCCCGCTCACAGGGACGGGAAGCCGGTTTCGTTCTGGATCAGACGGCCCTTCCGGTTCGGTAAACAATGAAATCGATCATGATTTCCATTTGGCCCGCTCTTCTTTGTCCAGAGCGCTGAGGTTGATATAGGCCGATCGAATAACCGCGACAAGGAGAAAAAGGGAAGTGAAAACAGCGATGATATCCACCAGAGTACAATGGATCCCGAAGATTCGGATATCATTCACGAAGATAAGAACGGTGTTCAGGATGATCATGGCGACCCGGGCCTCTGTTGTGGAAATTCTCAGGTAGGATATCTTAAAAAGGCCGCGTGTGTTGGTGACCAGATATGTGTTGATATGCGCAATAAAAAACATCGTCAATACGGGCCAGACCAGATATTCCTTGACAAGATGCGAATAGGCCATCCCGTAGAGCATGAAGGCGATGCCGAAGGCATCGATCAGATGATCGAAATAATATCCGAAACGCGGCCTCTGCTGATTCCGTGCGCGGGCGAGACTGCCGTCAAGACTGTCTCCGGCCCAGTTCATGATATGCCCCAGACTTGCGGAAACAAGAAAGAGCCAGTGCATATGGGCCAGATAATAGGAAAGCCCGACCCAGACCATGCCGAACAGGCCGAAAAAGGTTAACATGTCGGGGCTTATCCATCGGGGAATACGTTGGGCGATCCATACCAGGGCTTTTCTTTCCGGATTGGCCAGGAAACTGGTTTGCACCCGGTGTTCGCTGAAAGCTTTTTCATCGACGATGCTGCTGCTCATAAAAGCCCCTCCATGATTGACTGCATTTCAAATATTCGGCTTCCCGAAGATAGAACGCTTCCCTGAAAAGGCGATATTCAAAATGATTTTCAGATCCTGGACTTTTTTTCCGCCCATACACCGATTTTACTGATTCCGACCATCACGAAAACCAGAATAATGAGCAGATAAGCAGGTATCTGATAAATAAACCCGATCTGTGCGATCAGATAGTAACGCGGAAATCTCCCTGCAAATACTGCCAGCAGGTACAGCACGAGCGAATAGCGGCTGACAATCGCGGCCAGACGAAACGGTTCAAATGGGATCGGAGTGAATCCGGTAATAACCAGGCAGATAAAGGCCGCCCTGTTGAAGAAATGTCTAAGACGGCGAAAAATTCGGTTTTTTTCGATCCTGGCCTGAATTTCCCCTTTTGAAAAAAGCCATGTTAGAAAGAAATATTCTCCAAAGGCCGCGATGCAATTGCCTGTCGCCCCCAAAAGCGCTACCCATGTCGGATGAAATGTTTTCCCCATGGCCACAACGTACGGAGGAGTGGGCAAGGGGATTATTGTGCACGCGAAACTCATATAAATAAAAAAACCGGCCAGCTGTGCACCTCGGCTGCCTACAAGAAAAAGCACTCCGACACCCAGAACCAAAACAAGCCCCAGGATACGCGCAGGCATGGCGAATTGTTCGAAACGATTGTTCATTCCCAGGCGTCAATCTCCTCTTCAGCCCGGCGTTATCCAGGGTGATCAGGGCTTCACAAAGTACGATATTTATACGGTAAAGTCAAGGTAAACTTGAGAGTTATCGGTTCTTTTCAATGTCCAGCCATGCCATGGGCCATCGCCATGCTTTCCCGTCGCGTGTCTGTATCACCATTCGCCGGGAACCGGCTCTGACGGGTTTTAAAACGCTGGCTTGCTGTCCGTTGTAACGGTTGCGTGGATCTTGCATAATGCGCACGTTTTCGCCTGATTTCAGGATGCGGAACCTGGAATAGGGATCTACGATTCGATGCTTTTTTCGAAGCGGTTTCCGGATTAATGATGCGGCATTCCGCCGGCCTTCCGGCCTGAATCCCAGTTCACAAACGTGTTTCAATGCCCATCGATTGGCGGAGTGTTCGCCTTCCCGTTCATGCAGACCCGAATGGTACCGGCGATAATGGTGCAGTTCATGAGCGAATAGAAGCGCCAGATGATCCGCCGCTTCTGGATATTGAAAAGTCCAGCCGTATATATCCGTCTCTGTCCGCGGATACAGAGAAGGACTGGTATCGATTCGCAGGCGGATCAGCTTGAAACGCGCCGGCAGATCCTTCGGAACCGGCCAGGCCTGATTAAACTTCCACCGTCCGCGCACCGCGTGATAGTCGGAAGGGAACAGCCATTTTTGCACATAGGCGGTTCCCCGGTTCAATCGGGTTTCAGGCAGCAGATAGAGGCCGACCACCAGGTCATGAGTATCGGTTCCGGCTGCGACTGTTTCGAGAATCTGTTCGATGTGCGCGTTGTCCGCTTTTAATTCATTTTCAAGATGAGGATGCCGGTAAATATCAATTCGCATGGACTGTCACTCTTCGAATGCAGATCGGCGTTTTTAAAATATACGACAAATTATTCAGGATCGCAATGAGATTTCACGGTGCCGGCCTCCTTTAAACGTCTGCGGAATGAATGCGGTGATGGCAGTTGATTTTACGTCCAATGTCATTATGGCATTTTATTCTGTTTAAAATGCCATTATGGCACTTGCTATGTCTGAATGACAGGATAGGATTCAATTTAAGCAAAACAGCATAAGCATATAAAATACAATACTATATGATTCTTCTGCCTGTATTGGCATGCCGATTGCATTGGGTCAGGACGAAGATATAAAAGACATGAAAGGAGGCAGAAAAATGTCACTGGTAAGATGGAATCCGCGCCAAAGCCTGATGTCTCTTCCCTCGGCTTTGGATGATTTTTTCAGAGGGTTTGGGTTGAATTTCGAGGAACAGGACCGTATCTGGATGCCGATTGTTGATGTGGCCGAGACCGAAGATGCCTATGAGATCAAGGCTGAGATTCCGGGTCTCAAGAAAGAGGATATCAAAATATCTCTTGAAGAAGGCATGTTGACGCTTCAGGGTGAGAAGAAAGAAGAGAAGGAAAAAGAGAAGAGAAACTATCATCGTATTGAAAGAGTGTATGGTGCTTTTCACCGGTCTTTCAGATTGCCCCGGGAGGTTGAGGCCGACAAAATAAAGGCACGTTATGAAGACGGCATTCTGTCCGTTGTGATTCCCAAATCAGAGAAACTCAAACCCAAACAAATCGCGGTTTCGTAAACCCGCAAATAAAAAAGACCGGGAGATCGTCAACTTCCCGGTCTTTTTTATTATCATTTCCGGGTTTAACGCGGGCCGAAAATCAGCGTTCCGATCCGGACGATGTTGGCACCTTCCTGAACGGCTATCCGGTATGAATTGGTCATGCCCATGGAGAGTAAATCCATGTTCACGTCCTTTATTCCGGCCTGTGCAATCCTGTTGAACAGCCTGGCCGTCTCTTTGAAAAAGGGGCGCGCCAGTTCCGGATCTCCTGTAAAAGGACCCATGGTCATCAATCCCCGAATCCTGATATGTTTCAGCCGGGCTGCTTCGTGAATCAGATTCTCGGCCGCTTCGGGAAGCACTCCGTTTTTCTGGGGTTCCCGGCCGCTGTTGATCTCAATGAGTATTTCCATAACTTTTTGCAGGGCGGCACAGCGTTTGTCGATTTCACGGGCCAGTTTGAGCGAATCTACGGTTTCGATCATATCGAAGAGCCTGACCGCTTTTTTGACTTTATTGGTCTGCAGATGGCCGATAAAGTGAAAACGGGCGCGTCCAAGCACCCGATGCGCCACTGCTTCCGCTTCCTGGATATAGTTTTCACCGATGATGTGGACGCCCGCCTCGATGGCCTCATTCACTTCTTCGGGAGTGCGGTTCTTTGCGGCTGCCTCGAGAAGTATCGAGTGGGGCAGTTCCTTTAGCAATGCTCGAATGTTTTCGGCGATGGATGTCATGATTTCCGATTTTCCGATTTGTCGATCACCTGTCGGAACACACGCATGAAATTTCCGCCCCATATTTTTTCAATGGCTTCTTCCGAGTAACCCCGTTTGACCAATTCCAGGGTGATATTGGGCAATTCAGACACATCGTCACATCCTTCCACGCCGCCGCCGCCGTCGAAGTCCGTGCCGATTCCAACATGGTCGATGCCGATCAGATCGACAACATGGTCGATATGATCCACCAGATCCTCGACCGAGGCCCTTTGAACCGGGTATTTCCGGCGGGCTGCGTAGTATTCATTCCTGTAGTTCTCTTTCAGTTCCGGGTCGTCGATTTCGTAATAGTTGCCATATTTTTCTTCAAGCTTTTTCAACGCGTTTTCCAGGCGCGGATTCGGCGGCGGCGTCTTGATAAAAGAACTGACAAAACAGATTTGGATAACCCCGCCGTTTTCTTTCAGCGCGATCAGCATTTCGTCCGACAGATTCCGCGGATGGTCACAAAAGGCTCTGCAGCACGAATGAGAAGCCATCACAGGGGCCTGGCTGTGCTTCAGCACATCATAGAAAGCCTGATCAGAGATATGGGATACATCGATGATCATGCCCAGCTCATTCATGCGGCGGACCACCTTTACTCCGAACGGGCTCAGACCGTTCCATTCGGGACCGGCGTTATCCGTGGAAGAGTCGCATATTTCGTTGTTTCCATTGTGGCTGAGCGTGATATAGCGGATGCCCCGTTTGTAAAAATAATCCACAAGGTTCAGATCCTTGCCCAGAGGATAGCCGTTCTCCATTCCCAGGAAGATGGCCCTTTTCCCCGCTTCATGCAGACGCAAGGCGTCTTCAGGAGAGCTTGCCAGTTCGGCCAGTTCAGGATATCTCATGCAGGCCGCCTTGACCTGATTGATCAGGGTATCGGCATAGGATTTGGCTCTGGAATGACCTTCCGGTGTGCGTTTCCCCTGACCGACGAAAACTGCGAAGAACTGGGCATCCAGACCGCCATCGGCCATACGGGGAAAATCCACCTTCCCGCTGCCGCGTTCACCGGATGGATGGCGCCGTCCCACATCGAAAGATCCCCTTTCCATCAGCATGGGTGTGTCGCAATGGGTGTCAACCGTCCATATCCTTTCATGGATCATCATGGCCTGATTCCGTAATTTGTTTTCACCGCATTGAAAGACCGGCAAAGCCGTCAGAAGGAGGAAAAAGAGGAAATATCGTTTCATAGCGGACTCCTGTATTCAATATTTGTCGGTCTGTTTGTTAACTGTCCAAAATAAGACCCATGAATACCATTATCAAGTCTTTTTTTCATCGTGGGTCGGTGTTTTTGCTTTAGAAAACCCCAAATGACTAACCGGGGGCTTGCTTCTTTATTTGAAAAATCCTATATTGATATGCCGTTCAAAGATTCTCCAATCCATTCAGTGATATATCGCTTTGGAGCAAGAGAATATGGAATTTATTATACAGGGTCAGCGCACGTACGGGGTGCATTCCATCGAACGGATTCCGACTCCCGGGCTTCTGGTATTTGAGGACCGGGTCAGAGAGAATTTCCAGCGCATGCGTGAATTTCTCGAATCCGTGAGTCCGGGTTCGGGTTTTCATCATCTCTGTGCGCATGTGAAAACCCATAAATCCATTCATATCATGAATCAGATGCGTATGGTCGGTATTCATAGCCTGAAAACCACGCTCAATGAGCTGCCCTGGGTATTGAGAAGTGGCTGCAGGGACGTTTTCCTGGCCTATCCTCTGCTTGAGAAGGATGCTCGTTGGGTTGCCGACGCATGCCGTCAGTATCCGGAATCGCGGGTCAGCGTGCATGCCGGCTCCCGGGTGCACATGGAAATACTTCGGCGTGTCGCACAAGAGAGAAATATTCGATGGCGAGTATTTCTCGATCTGGATGTGGGCATGCACCGTACCGGCGCTTCACCGGAAACCGCTTCGAGTCTGATTCGGGAACTGGAACAAGGATCCATGTTTGATTTTATGGGCCTGCATGGATATGACGGTCATAATCACGGACCCACGGAATCTGCGAGAACCAGGCAGTCCCGAAGATCCATGAAAGTCCTGATTCAGGTTTTTCATGAATGTGCCGCAGCCGGCATTCCTGTTCGGCGCGTGATTGCGGCAGGGTCTCCTTCGTTCCTGACGGACTTGAGACTGCTCAAGCGGGACTTGCCTTCCGAAGTCCATGTTCAGGTCTCTCCGGGAACCTGGGTATACTGGGATTCCGGATATGACACACTTTGGCCGGGCGCCTTTTGCCTGGCGGCCCTGATCCTGGCCAGGGTGATAGACAAGGGGCCCGGTTCCCGTGTCACGCTGAACCTCGGGCATAAGCGCTGGGGAGCGGATCAGGGCCCTCTGGAGCGATTCAGCCATCCCGGAATGCGGGTAGTATCTTTCAATGAAGAGCACATGGTTACGGTTCTTGAGAAGGGACCCGGTCTTCAGGTGGGGGATTATGTCTGTGCCGTACCCCGTCATATTTGTCCTACGGTGAATCTTTATGAAAGGGCCTGGCTGATCGATGAGCAAGGCCGTATCGGCCGTGTCATGCCCGTTGATGCCCGAAACCGATAAATGTTTTCTTGTCTGTTCGTTGATCAACAATGAATTGAAAGGAATGCGACAAATGGATGACAGAGTGAAAGAGTTTATTGAATACAGGGAGCGCATGAACGAGCGTATTCTGAAATCGGACAATCTGGATATCAAACGTTTCTTTAATCTGGATCATGCGGTTTATCGTCCGGGCGCTCTGGACGCGGGTGCCAAGGAATTAATGGGTCTGGTGGCTTCCATGGTACTGAGATGCAATGATTGTATTTTATATCATTTGACACGATGTCATGAAGAAGGGGTAAAAGATGAAGTCCTTCAGGAAGCTCTGTCCATTGCTCTGGTTGTAGGCGGCTCAATCGTTATTCCTCATATGCGGTTCGCCTTTGAGATGTGGGATTCATTGAAGCGCAAAACACACACTGATGGGAATTAAAGAGAAACTGCATCAACTGATCCCCGAAGAATCGGCCGGGACCGGGCGCAAGGTGCTGCCGGGTCTATGCGACAGGATCATACCGGAGATATTCAGGCAGGACACACATGGTGAAGCTTTTTACAATGAAGTGATCGTTACGCCGGATCATCGGCACGGAGCCTGGAGAGTGGAGCCGAATGCCGGGCCGATTCATGAGTTTCTTTTCGATTACAATGCCGATGGCGCGACTCTGTCCATTTTTGATCTGATCTTTCTCGATACGGAAACCACAGGCCTGGCCGGCGGTACGGGAACAGTCCCTTTTCTCGTCGGGCTGGGGTGGTTCGAGCACGACCGGTTTGTACTGCGTCAATACTTTCTGCGCGATTTTTCCGACGAACCGGCACTGCTGCAAGCCGTTACCCATCACCTGAAGATGGCCGGGGCCATTGTAACGTATAACGGCAAGACGTTCGACTGTCCGCTTATGAGCTCGCGCTACATCCTTTCCCGATTGGAAGACCCAATTCGTTCTCTGCCCCATATCGATCTTCTGCATCCTGTAAGGCGTATCTGGCGCCGAAGACTTCAGGACTGTTCTCTGACCCATGTGGAGCGAAGACTGCTTCAATTCGAGCGTTTGCACGACATTCCCGGATCCATGATACCCGGTGTATATTTTGAGTACCTTCGGTCTGGATGGAACCAAAATATGCGGTCCGTATTCACGCACAACCAATGGGACGTTCTCAGCCTGGCGGCTCTTCTTCGGCGGCTTCATGCAGTCTATTGCGATCCATTGAATTTGACGCATCCCCTGGATCTGTACAGCGCGGGCAGACTGATGGAGCAGCGGGGACGATGTGATACAGCACGAATGTGTTATCAGCAGGCTTTTGACCGAATGGAAGAAGGAGAGGGATCGGAATCGGTGCTTCAGGATTTGGGTTTCCTGTGCAAGAGGCTGGGCCGATGGGAAGAGGCCCTGGACGCATGGATTCGACTGATCGGGACCGGTCGGTTCAGGATATTTCCTTATGAAGAGCTGGCCAAGTATTATGAGCATCGAGCCGGCGATTATGTGAAAGCCAGGGAGTGGGTGGAGAAGGCTCTGAAGCGATGGGAAAGAATGGCTGAATTGGTTCCCGGCAGAGCCAGCCTCGAGGACCGGTCTGATCTGCTCTACCGTCTCGAGCGCATCAAGCGAAGATTGAAAGGCGCAAACTCCGGTTTGCCCGCTGCCGGCGGGTCATGAAACCGCCGGTTCGTTTTTATGAACTTTGCGGCGTTTATGCGGTTTGGACTGCAGGCATGATTTAACGTTTCTCAGAAGATCCATGAGCGCATAGGGTTTTTGCAGGAAACGGTATCCGCGTTCCTGAATAACAGGCCACTGTGATTTTTCATCCATATATCCACTGCCAAGCAAAACCCGTATATTTGGATTGATGTTCAGCATGGCGTCAACCAGGTCGATTCCTGTACGATCGGGCAGTACCACATCACTGAGCACCATTTGGAAATGGTGTTTCTCCGATTCGAAAACATTCATCGCCTCTTCATAACTGCCCGCTGAAATCACGTCGTATTTGGCCCTGTCCAGAGCGGATACGATAAAGTTGCGTACATTGATATCGTCTTCTACCACGAGAACGCGTTCTCCATTCCCCTGAAGGGCTTTGATCGTGATCGATGGGTCGTTGTGGGTCTTCTCGGCTTTCTTCATGATGGCAGGGAGGTAGACTTTGAATGTGGATCCATGATCCGGTTCACTGTAAACATTGATCCAGCCGCCGTGCTGCTTGACGATTCCATAGACCACGGAGAGTCCCAGTCCTGTTCCGCTGCCGGGTTCTTTGGTGCTGAAAAACGGTTCGAAAATATGCTGAATGGTTTTCTTCTCCATGCCGATCCCGCTGTCTGTAACGGAAAGGCAGACAAAGGCGCCGGAAGAGGCCTTGCCCATGTGATGAACGGGAATGTCCTTGAATTTGATATTGCCGGTCGAGATGGTGAGTCTGCCGCCCAGAGGCATGGCGTCACGGGCGTTGACAACGAGGTTCATCACAACCTGCTCCAGAGTGCCGCGGTCCGCTTTCACGGTCCACAGGTCGCTGCTGAGATTGGTTTTAACCATGATGTTCTCACCGATAAGCCGACGGATCATGGTCAATAGACCCTCGATGCTCTGATTGAGGTTCAGGAGAGAAAAGCCCATCAGATGTTTCCGGCTGAACAGAAGCAGCTGTTTGGTTAAATCGGCCGCGCGTCCTGCGGCGATCTTGATCTGTTTCAAATCCCGGTAATGAGGTGATTTGTCGTTGATATCCAGAAGCGTGAGATCGGCGTTGCCCTGTATGGCGGTTAATAGATTATTGAAATCATGAGCCACACCGCCTGCCAGAATACCGATCGCCTCCATTTTTTGCGCCTGGAGAAGCTGAGCGTGAATCTTGTCTTTCTCTTCTTCGGCGAGGATTTGATGAGTCACTTCCTGCCAGATGGTCACAATATGACGGATCCGGCTGTTTTGACAGAAAACCGGAAAAAGAGTCCCTTCCAGGATACGCGTTTCATCTGAGGCAAAACCGTGAAAATCCTCTTGATGATCGATTACGATCTTCGGGATATGGACCGTCTCGCCCTGGAACGCGCGCTGAATGATTTCCGCCAGACCAAGGCGCTCCCAATTTTCGTTCTTTGTAACGTTGTATTGATCAACGATCTTTTCCGAGGAGACCTTGAAAAGTTTCTGGTAACAGCGATTGATCATCAGGGCGCGTCCCTCTGTATCGCAAACCATAACCGGATACGGCATTTGTATAATAATTTGCCTCAGACGGTTTTCATTCTCACGTATGGCACGGGCCGCATTTCGGCGTTTGTTGGTCAGGTCCTGGGCGTATATCCCAAACAGGAAAAGAAGCAGAACGGCAAGGGCTCGAATCCAGAACTCTGCGGGATCGGGCCTGAACACCGAGTGAAGCCACCTGTCCAGCGACGGTGAAGTATTCTGAAGCAGTTCGTGACGGAAAGAGACCAATAACCAGTATCCGATGCCGAACAGGAGACTGACCATGATCAGGCGGTCATCACCCTCACCGGGTTCCCGAAGCGAAGAAGCATTTTTTTCAGGTTTGAACGACTGGGCGTATGAACCGAATAGAATGAGAACCCATACCAATAGAATTCGCATCCAGAAAGTCATGGGTTCCGGAAACAATAATTCTTTGAATAGAGCGGTATTTCTCAGA
>DSAB01000092.1 GCA_011388275.1 bacterium
CGTCAGGACCGGAAGACCTTTTTCTTTTGACATCTAACTATCTCACGTTTTTTCCAGCCCTTCGAAATTCGAAATGCTTTTCCGCTTCGCGCTTCGCGCTCTGCGATCTGCGTCTTTTCGCCTTACGAATGACGATTTACGCATTACGGCTTTTTCAATCCGAAATGCTTCTCTCCTACACGCTTCTTTCACCTTTCTGGTTTTTTTCGGCCGCCTGAAAAATATTTTCCTTATTTTTTCATCATTGACTATCGATTGTAAAATCGATATATTTTAATTCTATGCAAAAACAGGACATTCGAAATTTCTGCATCATCGCCCATATCGACCACGGGAAATCCACTCTGGCCGACCGGCTGCTGGAAGCCACGCACACCGTGTCTCCCCAGGCCATGATCGACCAGGTTCTGGACAACATGGACCTGGAGAGGGAACGGGGCATCACCATCAAGGCCCACGCCATCACGATGTATTATGAGGCCCCCGACGGCCGGCGGTATCACCTGAACCTGATCGACACACCGGGCCATGTGGATTTTTCCTATGAGGTCTCACGAAGCCTGGCCGCCTGCGAAGGGGCCCTGCTCCTGGTGGATGCCTCCCAGGGCGTGGAAGCCCAGACACTCAGCAATATCTACCTGGCCATGGAGAACGACCTCACCCTCATCCCGGTCATCAATAAAATAGACCTGGCCAATGCGCAGACCGAAGCGGTAAAAATTCAGATCCAGGAACTTCTGGGCGTGGAGGAAGACGAAATTCTTTCGGCCAGCGCCAAACAGGGCCTGGGTATCGAGGAAATTCTGGAATCCGTGGTCAAACGCATTCCCCCGCCGGCGGGAGAAACCGGATCTCCCCTGCGGGCTTTGATTTTCGACTCCGTTTTCGATTATTACCGGGGAGTCATCGCCTACATTCGTGTCGTGGACGGCCAGGTCGCAAAGGGAGACCGGATTCGTTTCATGGCCGGACAAAAAGAGTTCGAGGTGGACGAGGTCGGCACCCTGCATCTTCACCGCCTCCACCGGGATCATTTGCAGACGGGTGAAGTGGGTTATCTCATTGCGAGTGTGAAAAACCTCAAAGACGCCCGTGTCGGCGATACCATCACCCACGCCGACCGTTCCGCGGCAAAGCCCCTGAAGGGCTTTCAGGAACCGAAATCCATGGTGTTTTCCGGCCTGTTCCCGGCTGACGCGGATGACCTGGACGAGCTGCGCAACGCCCTGGACCGGCTTCAGCTCAACGACGCGGCTCTGAACATTCAGCCCGAAAGCTCGGAGGCGCTCGGTTTTGGGTTCCGAGTAGGATTTCTGGGGCTGCTTCATATGGAAATCGTCCAGGAACGTCTCGAACGGGAATACGGCCAGAATCTCATCACAACCATTCCCAATGTTCAGTACCGCGTCACGCTCAGAGAAGGCGGTGTGCGGCTCATCGACAAGCCCACGGACCTGCCCGCTTCCAATAAAACAGACTGGATTGAGGAGCCGTATATCACCGCCCAGATCATCACTCCATCCGAATATATCGGCAATCTCATGCAGCTTTCCCAGGAACGGCGGGGAATCTATAAAAACACCGACTACCTGGACGCCTCCCGGGTCAATCTTCACTATGAATTTCCTCTTTCGGAAATTATATTCGATTTTTACGACAAGCTGAAGACTCTGTCGCGCGGCTATGCCTCGTTTGATTACGAATTTCTTGATTTTCGGCGTTCTGACCTGGTTCGTCTTGACATTCGTATCAACAGCGATCCGGTGGACGCGCTCTCCATGATCGTGCACAGGGACAAGGCCTATGAGTGGGGCCGGAAGCTTTCATTGAAATTGAGGGAGCTGATTCCCAGGCAGCTTTTCGAAGTCGCCATCCAGGCCACACTGGGTTCCAAAGCCATCGCCCGGGAAACGGTCAAGCCCTTACGGAAAAACGTGACTGCCAAGTGTTACGGCGGCGATATTACCCGGAAACGGAAACTGCTCGAGAAACAGAAAGAGGGAAAGAAACGCATGAAACAGCTGGGAAAAGTGCAGATCCCCCAGGACGCCTTTCTGGCGGTTTTGAAAATACGCTGAAGCGGTCCCGGCAGAAAATCAGTATTTTAAAGATCCGATTCATGAATCAATCCAGAGCCGCAAACATTTATATCCATTTCCCCTTTTGTCTTCAAAAGTGCGGATATTGTGATTTTTACTCCGTAACCGGAGACATGGATGATATGACAGCTTACCTGGAGGCTCTGGAGCTGGAGCTGTCCGGTTCCGTTTTCGCCGCTTCGCCCGAGGTCGAAATTCGAAGCGTGTACATTGGAGGCGGCACGCCCTCGCTCATGCCCGCGCCGCTGTTGCAAAAGCTGTTTGTCATGCTGAGAGAACGCTTTACAATCCGGAACACGGAAATCACCCTGGAAGCCAATCCCCGGCCCGATCTGAACAGTCTGCTTCCGCTCATGAAAAATCTGGGCGTCAACAGACTGAGCCTGGGAATTCAGTCCCTGTCCGGCAAGGAGCTGGCTTTTCTCGGCAGGGACCATACCGTCGAAGACGCGATCCGGGCCGTGCAGTCCGCCCGTTCGGCGGGATTTGAAAACCTCGGCGCGGATCTCATCTTCGGCCTGCCCGGCCAGTCTCTCAAAACCTGGGAAAGGACTCTGGACGGCATTCTCGATCTGCCGCTGACCCACATCTCCGCGTACGCCCTTACCTGGCATACTCACAGCCCTCTCGGGCGGGCTCTGGTGCGGGGTGAAATCAAGCCTCTTTCGGATGACCGGACCGCGGATCAGTTTCTTCTGGCCCATAAACGGCTCGAAAAAAAAGGATTTGAACACTATGAAGTGTCCAATTTCGCCCGGCCGGGTTTCAGGTGCCGCCACAACGAAGACTGCTGGACAGGTGTCTCCTACCGCGGATACGGTCCGTCCGCCCACTCCTGGGACGGCCTCCGTCGTTTCTGGAATGTTGCAAATGTTCGGGAATACAATTCTCGGCTCATGAACGGCCACTCTGCCGTTGCCGGAGAGGAAACCATTTCACCCGCCCGCCGCCGGCTGGAAAAACTGGCGTTGGGACTTCGGCGGAAGGAAGGCATCCCCCTGAATGCTGTCGAAACGGCCCGCGACTTCAGCGAATGGGGAGAAATGGGACTGATCCGAATCCATAAAGGGCATCTTGTGCTGACGGCATGCGGCCTGCTGCTGGCCGACGAACTAACTCTGCATTTGGCAGAATAAAAAAAGTCCCGGACGGAATATCCGGGACTCTGGAATGTTGTTTAAAAGGAGCTAATAGTTCAATTTGCTGAGCATGGCTTTGGCTTCGGCCTTGAATTCGTCGTCATCTTCCTCCACCGAGGGAAGAGCCAGAGCCGCTTCCAGGGGCTCTTTCATCAGATCCCAGCGTTTCATGAATTCATAGGTCCGGGCCAGCTCCAGGTGATGTTCGATATGATCGGGATTGATTTCAATGGCTTTTTTAAAGTGCTCCACCGCCTCCTCATTGCTTGCCGGAGGAACGCCGCCGTACAGCACCTTGGCGAAAAACTTCAGTACGCCGCTGAGATTGGCCACATTCTGATGCCAGCGTCCCAGCACATGATGGACCAGATCCGCCTCGGGATTCAGCTCCAGCGACCGGGTCGCCGTTTCTTTGACCTGTTGAGACAGCTGGACCTTTTCCTTTCCGCCCCGGAAAAGAGCGAGCCGGCCCAGAGCCACGGAAAGGCGGAAATGCCCCTCCCAGCCGTCGGGGTTGACTTCAATGGCCTTCTCACACAGCATCCTGGCTTTTTCAAAGATCTCTTCTTTCTTTTCTTTCTGATTGTCGGGAAGTCGGTCGGCCCAATCCGTATACTGATCTCCGGCGTTCCAGAGTGCTTCGTAATTATCCGGATCCAGATCGAGCACCTTCATGAAGACCTCGGCCGAGCCTTCATGATCCCATTTTTCCGCCAGGGAATGAGCCTTGGACATGAGTTCGGCAATCTCGGGACTGGCCTCCTGGCTCCATACCGGAAAAACGGCAAACAGGAAGAATACAAGGATGATCCCTTTCTTCATAATTCTTGCCCTCCTGATGGGTGTTAGACAATGGTCTTAACGCGAGAATATAAGAGAATATTTAATTAAAAAAACAAACAAACACAAGGTGTTTTTAACAAAATGAAAAATCATGATTATTTGGTCATCCGCGGAGCCAGGGAGCACAACCTGAAAAACATCAACCTGGATATTCCGCGAAATCAGCTGGTGGTCATTACAGGTCTTTCAGGTTCCGGAAAATCCTCTCTGGCCTTTGACACAATCTACGCCGAAGGTCAGAGGCGTTATGTGGAGTCTTTGTCGGCTTATGCCCGCCAGTTTCTGGGACTCATGGAAAAGCCCGATGTGGATGTCATCGAGGGCCTTTCACCGGCCATTTCCATTGAACAGCGTACGGCCGGAAAGAATCCCCGTTCCACTGTGGGAACCGTAACGGAAATCTACGATCACCTGCGCCTTTTATACGCCCGTATCGGCATCCCGTACTGCTATCAATGTGGACGGCGTATCGAAAAACAGACCGTGGAGCAGATGGTGGACTCGATCCTTCAGATGGAGGAGGGTTCAAGAATCATGATTCTCGCGCCTCTGATACGCGGGCGAAAAGGAGAATACCGGGATGTTTTTGAGCAGATCCGCAGGGACGGATATCTGAGAATCCGGGTGGACGGCAAGCTGATGGATGTGGATCAACCCGTCAGGCTGGACAAACAGAAGAAGCACACCATCGAAGTGGTGGTCGACCGGTTGATTGTCAATTCCACCATCGTCTCCCGATTGACCGATTCCCTGGAAACAGCCATGAATCTTTCGGGCGGCGTCGTTCTGGTCCACATCATCGACAGGGAAGAGCGCCTCTATTCCGCTAATTTTGCCTGTGTTCACTGCAATATCAGCTACGAAGAACCTTCACCCCGAATGTTTTCATTCAATTCACCCTACGGGGCGTGTCCGACCTGCAACGGGCTGGGAACCATCATGAAGATCGATCCGGACCTGGTCGTTCCCGATAAAACCAAAAGCATCAACGAAGGCGCTGTTATCCCCTGGGGTGAGTTACGCGAAGGCTGGTACTTCAGCCGCCTTCAAACCCTTGCCAAAACTTGTGGATTCGATCTGGATACCCCTTTTCAGGATATGGAACCTGAACATCAGAAGCTGATTCTGGAAGGTTCAGGCGGCCGGGAATTTCGATTCAACTATCAGTCGGCAGACAGAAAAGCCAGCGGAGTGTTTATCAACGCTTTTGAAGGCATCGTGCAAAACCTGGAAAGACGCTACCATCAAACCCATTCCCAATATATACGGAACTGGATCGAAGGATTCATGAACGTCCTGACCTGCCCGGACTGCAAGGGAAGCCGGCTGAAAAAGGAAAGCCTGGCCGTGCGGGTTCATGAAAAAAACATTTACGATATCACCCGTCTTTCTATCAGGGATGTGTCCGCTTTCTTTCAAAAGTTGACTCTCAACAAACGCGAACAAACCATCGCCCATCAAATTCTGAAAGAGATCAATGCGCGCCTGCGTTTTCTCAGTGACGTGGGGCTCGACTACCTGAGTCTGGACCGGGCCACGGGCACTCTTTCGGGCGGCGAGGCACAGCGAATTCGTCTGGCCACCCAGATCGGTTCGCGTCTTGTCGGAGTTCTTTACATTCTCGACGAACCCTCGATCGGCCTGCATCAGAGAGACAATCGGCGTCTAATCGACACGCTGTACGCCCTGCGCGATCTGGGAAATACGGTTCTGGTTGTAGAACACGACCGGGCCACAATCCAGGCGGCCGACTGGGTCATCGATCTGGGACCCGGAGCCGGAGATCACGGCGGTCAGGTAGTCGCCAGCGGCGCGCCTGACAGAATCGCTTCGCATCCATCTTCCATCACCGGACATTATCTGGCAGGCAAACAGCAAATTCCGGTACCGGAAAACCGGCGCTCATTCGAAAAAAAACTCATACTCCTGGGAGCCAGAGGCAATAATCTCAAGTCCATCGATGTGCGTATTCCACTGGGAATCTTTGTGTGTGTCACAGGCGTATCAGGATCCGGAAAATCCACCCTGATCAACGAAACCCTTTTCCCCCTTCTCCAGCGTCATTTCCACCGAAGCAAGGCCGTTCCTCTCCCCTGCGACGGGCTGGAGGGCATCGAACACATCGACAAGGTGATCGATATCGATCAGTCTCCGATCGGCAGAACGCCCCGGTCGAATCCGGCCACGTATACCGGCGTGTTCACCCACATACGGAATCTTTTTTCCCGGCTTCCGGATTCAAAGATAAGAGGTTACAAGCCGGGCCGGTTCAGTTTCAACGTAAAAGGCGGACGCTGTGAGGCGTGTGAAGGCGATGGGATCATTAAAATCGAAATGCATTTTCTTCCCGATGTTTACGTGCCCTGCGAAATCTGCAAGGGAAAGCGCTACAACCGGGAAACCCTGGAGGTGAAATATCGGGGCTACTCCATCGCGGACATACTGGACATGACCGTTGAAGAAGCCTTTCGATTCTTTGATCGCATCCCCGCCATCCGGCGAAAACTCCAGACCCTGACCGATGTGGGCCTGAGCTATATTCATCTCGGACAGCCCGCCACGACGCTTTCGGGCGGTGAGGCCCAGCGGGTCAAACTGTCCACCGAGCTGTCACGAATGTCCACAGGGAAGACTTTTTACATACTCGATGAACCCACAACCGGCCTTCATTTTGAAGACATCAAGATGCTTCTGACCGTTCTCAACAGCCTGGTCAACAAAGGAAACACTGTGGTGGTCATCGAACACAACCTGGATGTCATCAAAACCGCCGACTGGATCATCGATCTGGGGCCCGAAGGCGGAGATGGCGGCGGCCGCCTGGTGGCCGAAGGCCCGCCGGAATCGGTGATGAAAGAGGCGGCATCCTATACGGGACGCTTTCTGGAATCGGAACTGAATTAAAAGATTTGTTTTTCCGTATGATCTTTTCAAGACCCGACTCAATAATTTTCTTGATTTTAGCGGATATTTTTTTTAATATTTACGAATATACTTGTTCATCGGCAGATCGACCGACAATAAAGGTTTATTATGTCATGGTTTGAATTTCTGGTACGCGCGCCTGTTTCTGAATGGATCCGATTCGGACTCTTCCTCACTGGCATTCTTCTCTTTATCGGCATCGCCGAGAAAACCCGTCTTGTTCTGAAATGGTCACCGGAAATCAATCGAAAACTGGTTCACATCCTTACAGGCGTATTGATCTTTTTCTCTCCCTGTTTTTTTGAATCCAACCGTCCCCTTGTCTGGATGGCGGTTTTATTTATAATTCTGGATTTTTGGGCCGTCAAGACCCGGCGCCTGCCGGGCATGCACGGCACGCGACATCGAAGCTACGGAACGGTTTTCTATCCCCTGTCCTTCCTGATTCTGGTCGTTCTATGCTGGCCGGATTACCAGTCCGTTCTGGTTGTGTCCATGGCTGTCATGGCCTTTTGTGACGCCGCAGCGGCTGTCATCGGAGAAAACATTCACAATCCGCATGAATACCGGCTCTGCCGCGACACCAAATCACTGGAAGGATCGGCCGTCATGGGTCTTTCAACCCTGATCGTTGTATCCCTGCTTCTGCCTGCAGCGGGAAAAATGGATCAGCTGAGTATCGGTTTGGGGACCGCCGTCCGGATCGCCGCAGTTACTGCGGTCATGGCAACCGTGCTGGAAGCCCTTTCCTCCCGCGGTTCCGATAATCTGAGTGTGCCCCTGGGCAGCGCCTTCGTCATTCACTTTTTCCTGACACAGAGTCCGGAGGCCCAAATGCAGTTTGCCGCGGGGATGGTCCTGGCCGGTTTGGTGGCATTCCTCTCGTACCGGGCCCGCTTTCTTTCGGCCTCCGGAAGCGCCGGAACGTTCATTCTGGCCACACTGATATTCGGTGTCGGAGGATGGACATGGAGTGTTCCCATCCTGACCTTCTTTCTTCTTTCCAGCCTGCTTTCCGAAGCAGGGAAAACCCACAAAAAACAGTTCGGCCTGATATTTGAAAAGTCCGGCCGGCGGGACATCGGACAGGTGCTGTCAAATGGAGGAATGGCCGGAATTTTACTTCTGGCATACAGTTTTCGGCCGTCGGCATTCTGGTACGCGCTGTATCTCGGCGCGTTGGCCGCAGCCAACGCCGATACCTGGGCGACAGAGATCGGGGTTTTTTCACGTATCGATCCACGGTCGATCGTCGGCTTTCACACGGTTCCCGCCGGAACGTCAGGAGGAATTACACTCCTGGGAACTCTGTCCGCTCTGGCGGGATCCCTGGTCATCGCTCTGAGCGGATGGCTGGCCGCGCCGGCGGCATTTGGTTATCATCCGGGCAGACGAATTTTCTGGGCGGTCACAGCCGCCGGGTTTCTGGCCAGTCTGGTAGACAGCATTCTGGGGGCGACGCTGCAGTCGCAGTATCGCTGCGCGGTATGCGGCAAGATCACGGAAAAGCGTTTTCATTGTCAGCAAAACCCGACACAGCGTGTCACCGGCCTGCCCTGGCTGGACAACGACCGGGTCAACGCGATCTGCTCGATAAGCGGATCTGTATTTGTATGGATATTGACACGATTTTAACGGGGTTGACACGAATTATCCTGATCACTCTGAATCGAAGGAATAGAAAGGAGACTCGATGAAACTGGCTGTAATCGGAAGCGGATACGTCGGACTGGTAGCCGGAGCCTGCTTTGCCGAATCAGGCAACCAGGTGATCTGCATGGACAATGATCAAAACAAGATCGACTCACTGAAAAATGGAATCATTCCCATCTATGAACCCGGCCTGGACACTCTCGTCAAACGCAATGTAGAAAGCGGCAAATTGACTTTTTCAACGGACATGGAGTCTACAGTCAAGAATTCGGATATCCTTTTTATCGCGGTGGGCACGCCCCCTGATGAGGACGGATCAGCCGATTTGAGGCATGTCATTGCGGTCGCCAAATCCATCGGGAAATATATGGACCGTCCGAAAATTGTGGTGGATAAAAGCACAGTTCCTGTGGGAACCGCACAGAAAGTCAAAGAGGCTGTTCAGTCTGAAACCGCCATTCAGGTGGATGTGGTCTCCAACCCGGAGTTTCTGAAAGAAGGCGCCGCCATCGATGATTTCATGTATCCGGACCGAGTAATCATCGGTACGAGCAATCCCGAAGTGGCCCAAACCATGCGAGACCTATATGAACCCTTTCTTCGAACGGGAAATCCAATTGTCATCATGGACGAAGTCAGCGCGGAACTGACCAAATACGCGGCCAATTCCATGCTGGCCACAAAAATCTCCTTCATGAACGAAATCGCCAACATGTGCGACCGGGTCGGCGCGGATGTGGAAATGGTTCGCAAGGGCATTGGATCCGATTCCCGAATCGGTTATTCCTTCATCTTCCCGGGCGTGGGATACGGCGGTTCCTGTTTCCCCAAGGATGTCAAGGCTCTGATTCGAAGTGCTGATTCATACGACTTTGACATGCGAATCCTTAAGGCTGTCGAGGCGGTCAATGAAGATCAGAAAAAGATTCTGATTCCAAAAATTATCAATTATTTTTCATCAAATCTGAAGGGAAAAACATTGACCATATGGGGTCTGAGCTTCAAACCGAAGACCGACGACATGCGTGAAGCCCCTTCCCGGGTCATCATCGATGAACTCCATGGGCTGGGTGCCCGGCTCAAAGGTCACGACCCCGAAGCCATGGATGAGGCCCGCCGCCTGAAACTGGATGAAAAAATAACCCTGTTCGATGACAATTATGAAGCGCTGAAAGACTCGGACGGCCTGATTCTGGTTACGGAATGGCTCGAATACCGCGAACCGGACTTTGACAGGATGAAAGCCTATATGAATACACCCGTTATTTTTGACGGCCGGAATATCTATAGGCCCAGAAAAATCCGCGAGATGGGTTTTACCTATTTCAGTATCGGCCGGCCGTTTTCGTAATAGAAACAGTCCGATCCTTCTTTCCATTGAAAGGAGCCTTTGATGTCTATCATTATCGATGTGCTGGCACGGGAAATCCTGGACTCCCGAGGAAATCCCACTATCGAAGTCGATGTGCTTCTCGAAAGCGGCTGTCTGGGCAGGGCGTCTGTGCCATCCGGCGCCTCCACCGGAGAACATGAAGCTGTTGAACTCCGGGACGGTGATAAAAACCGCTATCTGGGCAAAGGTGTGCAAAAAGCCGTTTCCCACGTAAACGGGACGATCGCAGAAGAGATCATCGGTCTTGACGCGCTTTATCAGGGTGATATCGATCAGACACTCATCGACCTGGATGGAACAGTCAACAAATCGAAACTCGGCGCCAATGCCATACTCGGCGTTTCTCTGGCCACGGCCAAAGCGGCCGCCGAATTCACCGGTTTGCCTCTGTATCGATATCTGGGAGGCGCGGAAGCCCGGGTTCTGCCTGTGCCCTGCATGAACGTGATCAACGGTGGATCACACGCGGACAACAACGTGGATTTGCAGGAATTCATGATCGCGCCTGCAGGCGCCCCTTCTTTTCAGGAAGCGGTGCGCATGTGCGCCGAAGTCTATCACCATCTGGAAAAAGTTTTGAAAAAGAAAGGTTACTCCACCGGTGTCGGAGACGAGGGAGGATTCGCCCCGAATCTCAAATCCAACGAAGAAGCCATTGAAGTCATTCTCGAAGCCGTGACACAGGCCGGATTTAAATCGGGCTCGGATTTTTTCCTCTGCCTGGATCCGGCAGCCAGCGAATTTTTTGATGAAACCCAAAAGAAATATATTCTCGCCTCCGAAAAGAAAACGCTGACTTCCGAAGAAATGGCGGATTATTACGCTCGGCTGGTGAAAACCTATCCGATCTTCAGTATCGAAGACGGCCTGGCCCAGGACGACTGGCAGGGGTGGAAGATCCTGACCGAAAAGGTCGGAGGCAAAATCCAGCTCGTCGGAGACGATCTGTTCGTGACCAATATCGAACGCCTGCAGAAGGGTATCGAACAGCATGTGGCCAACAGTATTCTCATCAAGCTCAACCAGATCGGCACCCTGACTGAAACCCTGGATACCATCCGTCTGGCACGCAGCCATGGATACACCTGGATGGTTTCTCATCGCTCGGGAGAGACCGAAGACACCACCATCGCCGACCTGGTGGTCGCCGCGGGGGGCGGTCAGATCAAGACCGGGGCCCCATGCCGCAGCGAACGGGTTGCCAAATACAATCAGCTGATGAGGATCGAAGAAGACCTCGGGGAGTCGGCCGTCTATATGGGCAATCAGATTCTTCACTCAAGACGTTCGTAAAACAAGACTCAAATCCAATATAATGACTATGAAAAAAAAGAGAGCAAATCGAAGAGTCCTGATCCTGGGAGCACTGGCTGTCGTTGGCATGCTGCTTCTTTTCGCCTCCGGCAAACGGGGCTTCCTGCAGCAGTTTCGAATTCACCGGAAAAAAATCGTTCTTGAAAAAGAGATCGAAGTCCTGCAGCAGGAGAAAAGACATTTGACGAGTGAAAAGGCGAGCCTCGATTCCCTGGAAACGATCGAACGAATCGCCCGTGAGAAATACGGTATGGCCAAAGAGAACGAAAAAATCTATCGCGTTGTCCCGGTTGAGAAATAACCGTATTTCAGCGAACACATAAGACCATGACAGCCGGATTGGGAACAAACCTGTTATGAAAAAAATTCAGCCCGAGACCATTCAAATGACCGTCAAGAGCCGGCTCAAAGAATTGAAACGCGTTGAAAAACTGGCCATGGAAATCGCTTCCAGAATCGGGCTGACCAGAGATCAGACCGACAATCTTTCCATTGCCATAACCGAAACCGTGGGCAATGCCATTGTCCATGGAAATAAAAAGGATCCCGACAAGGATGTTGATATAGCCGTCATCATTCAGCCGGATACAATCCGCGTTCAGGTTCAGGACCGGGGAGAAGGCTTCGATCCCGATTCCCTTTCCGACCCGCTGGATCCTGAAAACCTGCTGAAAGAAAGCGGACGGGGCATATTTATTTTAAAGAGTCTGATGGACAATGTCTCATTCTCTTTTTCACCCAAGGGGACTCTGGTCGAGTTTGAGATGAGCCTTCGCCGCTCATCAGACTCGGAAAACGGGACCGTAAAGAAACCGGAACGTTAGCCGGATTCGCAATGAACCGCATCATCCTCAACTCCCTGGACAAGGAGGAACTGGCCCGTTTTTTCGAAAACCTGGGTCAAAAGCCCTTCCGTGCGCGTCAGATCTGGTCATGGGTGTATGGAAAGGGAATTCACGATTTTGAAGCGATGACCAACATGTCCGCCGCCCTGCGGCTTCAGCTGTCCCGCATAGCCCGTTTCAGCCGGCTCGGTCTTGCAGGTGACATGCTTTCCGCTTCGGGCACACGCAAGTTTGTTTGGGCGCTCGAAGACGGCCTGTTCATTGAATCCGTATACATCCCTGACGGAAAACGTCACACCGTATGTGTCTCCAGCCAGGTCGGCTGCAGACTGGGATGCGCTTTCTGCGCCACGGCAAGGATGGGATTCAAACGCGATCTCATGCCCCATGAAATCGTTGACCAGGTTCAGTCCATGCAAGCCCTGACCGGAGTGAAACCCACCAATCTGGTGGTGATGGGTATGGGCGAGCCGTTCCTGAACTATCACTCCGTGATCAAGGCGCTGAACATCATCAACGACCGTGAGGGCATTGCCATCGGTCATCGGAAAATCACCATTTCAACGGCCGGAATCATACCCCGTATCCGTCAGTTTGCCGATGAAAAGCATCCCTATCTTTTGGCGGTTTCGCTCAACGCTTCCACAGACGCCCTTCGGCAGCGTCTGATGCCCGTTGCCCGCCGCTATCCCTTGAAAGACCTTCTGGATACGGCCCGCTATTACACGGCTAAAATGCGTAAACGGATGACCTTCGAATATGTGATGCTTCGGGGAATCAATGACCGGATGGAGGATGCCCGCCGGCTGAAGGATCTGTTGAAGAATATTCCCTGTAAAGTCAATTTGATTGCCTACAACCCCACACCCGGAGCCTTTCATAGGCCCTCCGAAGAACATATCATCGCCTTCGCGGAAGCCCTTCGTCCGCTGAGCGCCCCGGTAACGCTTCGGCTGAGCCGGGGTGATGATATACAGGGAGCCTGCGGCCAGCTGGCCGCTGGAACTCGCGGCCATGGTTCTTCATTCAAAACCGAAAAGGACCGTTCATGAATGTCCTCCTTCAAAGGAACGATACTCCGTTGCCGGCGTTAGAAAAATGGCAGCAAAACTCCAAATGGTCCCGGTATTTAATCCTGAAATGGAGTATTTACACACAACCCGAAAAAGGTGTTTTCACGGCATCGAAAGGATACGGCATGAAAAGAAACCTGGCAATGGTCATTGTTTTGCTGCTTGCGGCGGCATGCGCACGAAAACCCTCATTGCCCTATGACAAGGAGAGTCCTGAATATGCATTTTTCAAAACAATTGCCGATTCCATGGATCTGGACGTGCTGAATCCCGACAAACCTGTGATTTTGGCTTCCTGCAACAAATTTAAAGTCTGGAACGTCGATATCATGCCCGGATTCGTCCGCATGTACCTTCAGGCGGCCCCGCAGATTCTTGCTCTTCCCAGAGAGCAGCTCGTCGCGAGCGTTCATCAACTCATTGACAGGATATCCGAGGACCGTCTTCTCGATGAAGCGGCTCAGGCGGCCGGTATTTCCGTGGAACCGGACGCGGCGGAACAGGAACTTCTTGACATTGCCGGACGATTCGGGGGCATCGATTCTTTTCGGGTGGCCATGGAAAATATAGGCATGACCCTTAAGGAAGTGAGACAGGATATTCGAAACCGCCTGTCCCGAAGGCAGTATGTTTATAACTCGGTCCTGGACAGTATTCCCATCTCTGAGGATGAGGTCAAACAGCTGTATGGAGAAGATTTAAGTGCCACGGTTCGGCATATTCTGTTTGTCACATACGGAAAAAGCGACTCCGAAAAAGACACGATTCGAAACAAGGCACAGGAGATTCTGAACAGGATCCATCAGGGCGAACCAATCAGCGACCTGGCCCGGCAGTATTCGGAAGACCCTGTTTCAAGAGAGCGGGGCGGTCTTTATGAAAATATTGTCCGGGGTCAAATGTCCGAACCCTTCGAGCAGGCCGCGTTCTCCCTGCCTGTCGGGGATACGGACCTTATCGAAACCGAATTCGGAATCCACATCATGCAAGTCATCGGCCGGCAAACCGAAAGCCGAACCTACGCCCGGGCCCGGCCCTTCCTGATTCAGACTCTTCTGTCCAGAAAACGGCAGGAAGCGCTGGCCGCCCATGTGGAGCAGTTAAAGGATCAATACAAATACAAACGCCTGTATACGGAACATTTATAATCAAACCGGACAATTCTTCAAAAACTTCAAAAAGGAGGTATCTATTCATGACCAATTGTCATTCCATGAAAAAAGGTGAAGTCTACATTTGTGAAGAATGCGGTCTCGAGCTGGAAGTGGTCAAAGAATGCCGGGACAGCGGCAAACCGGCCGAATCCTGCGGCTGCCATGATCACGGCGACCCCTGTTCTCTCTCCTGCTGCGGATGTGAGCTCAGGAAAAAATAATCTGTGAAGCCTCGTGATTCGTCAACATTCCGCGTAAAGAAACGGGCCCCGTTTTTCATCGGGGCCCGTTTATCTTCATGCAAAAACGGGTTGTTTTACTGAGTGATCATCTCCCGCACCATTTCCGTAATCCTGCGAAAGTCCATCTTGCCGCTGCCCAGCTTGGGCATTTCGGAAATGACGAGAAACTGACTGGGAATGGCGATCGGATGCAGCTTCTTGCTCATTGCCTTGATGATCTCTTTTTCATTGACTTTGCCCGTTACCGTGGCCACCAGACGGGCTCCCTTTCGCTGGTCGGGCACCTCCACCACACAGCATCCCACGCCTTCGGGAAGCAATTCATCCAGCACGGATTCGGTCTTGACCAGAGAGACCATTTCGCCTCCGATTTTCACGAACCGTTTGAGCCTTCCCCGATGCCAGAGATAACCGTCCTGGTCGATGAAACCCATATCGCCCGTATCGTACCAGCCGTCCTTGATGCGGTAAGACGTCTCTTCCACGTCATCAAAATATCCCTTCATCACCAGATCTCCCTTGACCAGGACCTTGCCTTCCTTGCCCGTTGGGAGAGGCTTCCCGGTTTCGATATCGGTGATCTTCAAACTGACCGAAGGCAACAGGGGGCCGATACTGCCCGGCCGGTTGGCATCCGGACGATTCACGGAAATAACGGGACTGGTTTCCGTGGTTCCATAGCCTTCCAGCAGCTCCAGATTGTGTTTCTTGCGATATCCTTCACGAAGCGAATCCGGCGTTTTATCCGCGCCCGCCACCGCCAGCCGGACCGAAGCGAAATCACCGGGATCCGACTCCCGCAGGTATCCCGAAAAGAAGATGGGCGTGCCGGCGATCATGGTCACTCCGTTTTCCTTGATCAGCTTGGGGATCCGCTTGTAATCCAGGGGATTGGCGTAAGTCACCGCCGTCATTCCCTGGGTCATGGGAAGCCAGAAATTGGTGGTCAAACCGAACACATGAAACAGGGGCAGGATGGACATGATGACATCATCCGAACTCAGCCCCATGACTGCCATGATGTCTTCCAGATTCGACCCGATATTCCGATGGGTCAGCTGAACGGCCTTGGGTTCTTTTTCACTGCCGCTGGTGAAGAGGATCACCACGTTGTCGTCGATGTCCGGCTTGGGAAACGACCGGGTAATCGCCTTCAAAGACATCTTCGATTTCAGCGCCGCCGAGAGCTTGTCTTTTACCGAAATGGTTTCCATGATTTCTTCGATAAATACCATGCCGGGAACCACGCGGCATCCGATCTTTTCCAGCAATGCCTTGGATGTGATGATCGTCTTGAAATTGATCTTCTTCTGGGCGTACTCCGAGTTTTCCGCGGCTCCGGTCGAATAATTGATCATGGCCGGCACCTTTCCCGCCATGATCAGACCCACTGTGACGAGGAACGAGCCGGCCGACGTCGGAATCATGACGCCGATATATTTCTCCTCATACTTCTCAAACTTTTTGGCCAGAATCAGTGACGCGATCAAGGCCTTTTCAAATGGCACATTCTTGTCGGTGGTCTTGTCGATGATGGCCATTTTGCCGCCGAATTTCTTCGCCGACTTGATGAATTCATGGTGTAAGATCATAGAATACTCCTCCCTGTTGATGAGAAAAAATCGTCCTCTCATAACCCAAGTGTTGTTTTCTGGAGGGAAATAGTGGCTTATTATTCCCAATTTGGAAAATTTATGAGACGTTGTCAAGTTGTATTTGCAGACTTGAAAAAAATCATGTTTCACAAAAAAAAATGAAAAAATACTGAACCTGTGGAAAAATTTTTGTATATTAAGGATCATTGAACGAGAAGGCTTCGGTTCTCGGAGCCGACAACCAAAATCGATTCCATGGAGAAACGCCTGCCTTGAAAACGAACCCATCGGAAAACCTTACACCGGTGGACGCAGAAACATCCGCTCCTCCGTCACGGACCCTGGCTCCGCGCCGCTGGTGGCTGGCCGGTTTTCTGACGGTTATCCTGCCGGGGCTCGGCCAGATGTACAACGGACAGCCCGTCCGGGGACTGCTTTTCTTCGGTCACTTTATATGGCTTCAGGGAATTCTGCTGCACGCGATTTTGCGGCCCGAAAGCGGCTTTTCCCGCATCCATTTCATTTTATCGGCAATCATAATCGCCATCCTGTTCGTTTTGTTCATCGTTATTCTGGCCGATGCCATCCGCCGGGCCCGCCGTCATCCGCGCATTCAGGCGACGCCTTTTCATCGCTGGCCGGTTTTTTCAGCCATGATTCTGCTGAGCCTGTCATTTCATTTTCTGGCACAGCGGCGGATTAATGAAATGGCATTGAAAACATACCGTATTTCTTCGTTCAGCATGCTGCCCACGCTGCGGCCGGGCGACCATGTAATCAGCAGCCGGTTTGTTTTTCTCGGCCAGAATCCACAAAGAGGGGAAGTGGTGCTCTTTAAAAACCCGGGCAACCATAGACAGACCTTCGTGAAACGAATCATCGGCCTTCCGCGGGAAACCCTTGAGATCCAGGGTCAACAGGTACTGATCAACGGAGAAATTTTATTCGAACCCTATCTTCCGGACAGGCAGGCCTCCGATACGCTTGCTTTTACCTATCCGTCTGTCAGACTGAAAGACGGTCAGTATTTTGTCATGGGAGACAACCGGAAAAACAGCCTGGACAGCCGGTTATTCGGTCCTGTTGACCGGTCTTTGATCAGAGGCAAACCACTGGTCATTTTCTGGTCATGGGATGGAACCATTCCCCGAAGCAACTGGTTAAAGCGTTGGTTTTCTCTTCGTATATCCCGTATCGGACGACAAATTCAATGAGACAAAAAGCCGAATAATTCTTCTACAAGAAAGGTTTGATAATGACCAATCAAACATCCTCACAGTCCTCGAGCGCCTCACAGAAGAGGAAAAATTTCTATAAAGAATGGATTGAACCGATTCTCTGGGCGATTCTCATCGCTCTGGGTATTCGCATCACCATCATCGAGCCATTTCGTATCCCTACCGGATCGATGGAGAACAATCTCCTGGTCGGCGATCATATCATGGCCAACAAGTTCGTCTACGGAATCCGCACTCCTGACTGGATAGGCATTCCATACACGGAAATCGGTTTCAAGGCGCCCTTTTTACGCACTCCCGGTTTTCGAAAACCCGTTCCCGGAGATGTGGTTATTTTTAAATTTCCAGAAGAGACGCGGCTCCATTATGTCAAACGCTGTGTGGCCCTGAGCGGAGACACGGTGTTCATCCGCAATAAAAAACTTTTCGTCAATGGTGAACGCTTTCCTGATCCCCCCCACGCCAAATACATCGATCCCATGATCTATCCGGAAAACATGAAAGACCGGAACACGGTTCCTCCTCACGCGGGAAACCGCGATAATTACGGCCCGGTTCGTATCCCGGCCCCGGGGGACACGCTGGTGTTTCATGAAACCAACCGGAACAGATGGATGGAATGGCTTCGAATCATTCTATATGAGGGCGGAACCGTCTCGATCAACCGTTCCGGTGAAACAACCCGAATCCATCCGCCGGACCTGAAACGTCTGGCTTCAGCCATTCAGGCCGCGCCGGCTGGTGATATTCATGTGAACGGCCTGCCATTGACAGACCTGGTTTATACCATCCGTTACACGCAGTATTTTATGATGGGTGACAACCGGGACAACAGTGAAGACAGCCGTTTTTGGGGATTCGTTCCCGAAAGGCATATCGTGGGAGAGGCCATGGTGATCTGGTGGTCCTGGGATTCGCGAATGCCGATGTACCGGTTTCTCAGAAAGATTCGGTTCGGCCGTCTCTTCAACCTGATTCATTGATTCTTATCTTACCTATAAACATGGAGTCCTGCATCATGAAACGCAACCTCATTATCGGTCTTTTCGCATTGACTTTTCTGGCGCGGCCGCTGTTTTGCCAGGAGGAAACAACCGATAGGCCTGTCTATCAGTTCACTATCGAAAAAGAATTGAAGCACACACCCGTCAGGGATCAGGCCCGGTCATCCACTTGCTGGTGTTTTGCCGCCCTTTCTCTGATGGAAGCCGAGCTTCTTCGCGCGGGCAGGGGGGAGTTTGATCTTTCGGAGATGTTTGTGGTCCGTCATACCTATCCCATGAAAGCCGAAAACTACATCCGCATGCACGGAAACGCCAATTTCGGCGGAGGCGGATACTATCACGATGTCCTCGAGGTCATGAAGACCCATGGCCTGGTTCCGGAGTCCGTCTATACAGGGATGAATATCGAAGAATCCCGGCATAATCACGGTGAACTACACTCCGTGATTCGCGGCATGCTGGACGGAATCCTGAAACGGCGCGGCTCCCGGTTGACTCCGCGGTGGCAGGAAGCCGTCTCCGCAGTTCTGGATGTGTATATGGGCGCTCCGCCGATTTCTTTCGAGTTTGAAAAAACACGCTACACACCGAAAAGCTTTTTAAAGGATCGTCTTCAGCTTGATCCCGATGATTATATTGAGATCACATCCTATTCGCATCATCCTTTTTATCAAACCTGCCGCCTGGCACTGCCCGATAATTGGATGTGTTATGATCAATTTTACAATGTACCCCTGGAAGACTTCTCAAACATCATCGAAACCAGTCTTCAGAAAGGATATACCGTTGTCTGGGGCGGAGATGTCAGCAACGATGATTTTTCCACCCGTCAGACCGGATACGGAATCGTTCCACTGAAGGACCGGGAGGAGATGACCGCCGAAGAACGCAAGGCGAAAATCACGGAACCGGTGATAGAGAAAAAAATCACTCAGGCCATCAGACAGAAAGCATACGACAGTTTCTCGACGACAGACGATCACGCCATGCATCTGGTGGGTCTGGCCACTGACCAGCTGGGAAACCGGTTTTATCTGACCAAGAATTCTCACAGCACGGACCGGAAATTCGACGGCTATGTGTATCTGTCCCGGCCCTATGTGCTTCTGCACGGGATAGCCATTATGGTTAACAAGGCCGCCCTGCCGAAAACAATAAAAAAACAACTGGGGCTTTAAACCGGAGTTGCGAATGATTCTGAACGGAGGTCAAATTTGTTTAGAATAAACAAGATACGTACGGCTCGTGTACTTTTCCTGATTACAGTCATGGGATTATCGGCATGGGCCCGGGAAGAAAACGCCTACCGGTTTACGATCGATTTTCAGCTGGACCATACACCGGTTAAAAATCAGGCCCGGACCGGAACCTGTTGGTGCTTTGCCACGGTGTCTTTTCTTGAATCGGAAATTTTAAGAACGTCGGGCATCAGGACGGATCTGTCAGAGATGTTTATCGTGCGCATGACCTATCCCCATAAAGCCGAGAATTATGTGCGTTTGCACGGGCAGGCCAACTTCGGTCAGGGCGGACAGAGCCACGACGTGTTCGATCAGATACGCCGATACGGCATTGTGCCCGAATCCGTGTATTCCGGTCAGCGTATCGGTGAAAGACTGCACAATCACGGGGAGATGTTCGGCATCCTTGAGTCCATGCTCACGAGCATCACCAAACGCCGCGGGCCCCTGACGCCCCGATGGATGGAGGCCTTTGAAGCCGTTTTGAACGTGTATCTGGGAAAACCTCCTGAAACATTCGATTTCGAAGGTCAATCGTTTACGCCACGGTCCTTCGCCGCGCATTTGGGAATACAACCCGATGACTATGTGGAGCTCACCTCATTCAGCCATGTTCCATTCTACGAAAAGGTTCGCCTGGAAGTCCCGGATAACTGGAGCTTCGACAGCGGATATCTGAACGTGCCCATCGACGATCTTGAAGTCGCGGCGGATCACGCCCTGAAATCGGGCTACACGGTGGCGTGGGACGGCGATGTCAGTGAACGTGACTTCTCGACCCGGGAGACCGGTTACGCGGTGGTGCCGCTGAAAGAACCCGAAGCGATGAGCCGGGAGGAGCGCGACCAAAAGATCACGGAACCGGTCGAAGAGAAAACCGTCACTCAGGAAATGCGCCAGGAAACCTTCGACAATCAAACAACCACCGACGATCACCTGATGCACATCGTCGGCATCGCCCACGACCAGAAGGGCACCAAATACTATTACATCAAGAACTCCGGCGGCACCGAGCGGAAAAATGAAGGATATGTATACATGTCGCAGGCCTATTTCCGGCTGAAAACCATCGCACTCACCGTGCATCGCGATGCCCTTCCGGAACACATCAGGAAACGCGTCATGAGCAATTAATCAAAATCATGTTCCCATGAGCCGTCACGGTATGGACTCTTTCTTTCTCCCGGTACGTCAGAGCAGTTATAAAATCCGCCTTCTGTTTTCAGCGTTACTGCTTATTTCGACTCCGGGCCCCGCCCGAAACACCGATTTGGATGGTCGGATTCATATGCTTGAGCGGTCCATGGAAGAAGCCGTTCAAACCGGCAAGATTCCAGGCGGTGTCCTGACTCTGGTCCATGGTTCCCGGATTCTTCTCAACCGGGGATTCGGCCTGGCCGATGTGAACCGGCAAATACCGGCAGATTCCGATTCGACGATTTTTCGAGTAGCCTCGATTTCAAAAATCATAACGGCCATGCTGACTTTGCAAATGGCCGAAAAGGGCCTCGTCTCGCTGCAGGATCCGGTCAATCCATTCTGCCTGCCTGTCCGAATCGAGAATTCATTTGAAAGTCCCGTCACCTTTTTTCACCTGCTGACGCATACCGGCGGCTTCGACCGGTATAATCAGGACCTCCGATCCGCAGATCCGGCCGCTTTTACCGATCTGGAGAAAATCCTGAAACGCCGGCTTCCTCCGGTTATCTTCCCGCCGGGTGAAGTGTTCCTGTACTCCAATCACGGCATGGCCCTGGCCGGATACGCGGCTCAGTCCGTAACCGGCCTTCCCTTTAACCGGCTGGCCGAAGAATGGATTCTGAATCCTCTGGGCATGCGCGATTCCGGATTCGATCCCTCCCGGCTCGATTCAAGCCGGTTCGCCACAGGGTATCGAAACAACGAATTTTCGGATCCCCACCCCTTTGAGTTTACGGAAACCGCCCCTTCCTCCATGTTTATGACCACCGGGCTGGACATGGCCCGTCTGATGCGCTTTCTTCTTTCGAATGAACACGGTTCTCGAGACACGATCCTTTCCCGACGCTCGATTTCAGCCATGATGGAAAGACAATTTACGAATCACGGTGCCTTTCCCGGAATGGGCCTCGGTTTCATGGAAGACCGTATTCACGGAAATACCGTGTGGGTTCACGGCGGATCCTTGAACGGCTTTCACGCGTATCTGGCTCTGGACCCGGGGCATAGTCTGGGTTTTTTTATGGTGTGCAATGAGTGGGAAGGCGGTTACGAGCTGCGTGAGCGCCTCCTGCCGGACTTTTTTCCCCGGGGGGCGCCGGCCGCTCTTTCGCCGTATCCGGAACCGGAAAAACCCGCCGACCTTAAAAAATACCGGGGCATTTACCAGTATGCGCGGGCCATCAGCCGCACCACAGCCGAAAAACTCAACAGTTTCCGTGGCGGCGGTCAATTCCCGATCCGGACCTTCAGCGACACGCTATGGGCCGGAGAAACGCCTTACCTGAAATGCGGCCGCCATCTTTTTAAAAGGGCAACGTCCGGCGGGAACGCCGCGCCTTTTCTGGGATTCAGTGAAGATCACCAGGGTAAAATCCGTTACATGACAACCGGAGGCATGGATACGTATATCCGGCTCAACTGGCATGACTACGCGTCTTTGCATCGAATGATTCTGTGGTTTGTAATCAGAGGGTTCATTGTCCTGGGACTGATCTCTTTTCTCTTTCTGATGACATTCACCGTCCGGCGGCGGTTTCGGTTTTTATCCGCGTCCGGGCTGATGGTTTTATCAATGCTTCTGGTATGCGCACTCCATCTTCTGTTCATCCAGGGTATCCGTCATATCGAAGGCCCCGGATCCGATGGGGTGTCAACGGCTTTTGTTTTCTTGCTGTGCCTGCCCCTCTTATCCCTGGTCCCGAGTGTCCTTATTATTGTTCTGAATATCGCCCGTCCCGGCCGGCTGACACCCCCGCTTCGCTGGACCGGGTGGCTGACAACGGCCGTCTGCCTGCTGTTTCTGTTTTTTCTGAACAACTGGAATCTGCTGGGATTCCATTTAAAATAATCCATCCCAATCGCGAGGAGGAAACATCATGCGACACAAAATCATCCGGTCCCTGGCGGTCCTGCTGGTATCGGTCCCTTTGATGATGCACGGAGAACATAAGAACATCGAAACGGGCAAACGGTATGACCGCCTGATAATCCGAAACGTGATTCTGATAGACGGTAAAGGCACCCCACCACGCGGACCGGTGGATGTGATACTCAGGGAAAACCGGATAGAGAGCATTCGGTCAACACGAAATGAATCCGCGTATGCCGGAGAGACTCATGTTCTGGACGGCGGGGGCCGCTTTCTGCTGCCCGGTCTCATCAATATTCATGCCCATATACACGACAATCGTGGCGGAATGCCCATCTCTTTTCAATATATATACAACCTCTGGCTGGCCTGCGGCATCACCACGGTCCGGGATGTGGGAAGCAACACCGAACTGACTGTGGAAGAGCGCCGGAAGAGTCGGGAAGGAACCATTACCGCGCCCCGTATCTATCTGTACATGCGGGCGGGCGGCAATACACCCGAAGAGGGACGCCGAAGCGTTCAGCGCGTTCAAAAACAAAAAGCCGACGGAATCAAAATTTTCGGACTGGACCGGGATGTGATGAAAGTTATCATGGAGGAGGCACGAAAATGGAATCTCCGAACGGCCCATCACGTCGGAGTGGAAGAGACCGATGCCTGGGACGATATCCGTTTGGGGACTGCCTCGATCGAACACTGGTACGGCATTCCCGATGCGGCCCTGCACGGTGTTCAGAATTTCCCCCCGCATTACAATTACAGCAATGAATCCGATCGTTTTCGTTACGCGGGCCATCTCTGGAAACAGGCCGATCCGGAAAAACTGGAAAAAGTGCTTCAAGCCATGGTGGATGCCGGAGTGGCCTGGTGTCCGACCTTTGTGATCTACGAGGCCAACCGGGATCTGCAGCGGGCCGTCAATCAACCCTGGTTTGAACATTACCTGCATCCGGCGCTGGAAAAATATTTTATCCCCAACCCGGCCCATCACGGCTCTTTTCAGTGGGATTGGACCACGGCGGATGAGATCGAATGGAAAAACAACTTCCGGTTATGGATGAAGGCGGTTCGCCGGTTCGCCGATCTGGGAGGTGTCGTGGGTGTAGGAGAAGATGCCGGATATATTTACATGATGTATGGATTCAGTCTGATTCGGGAACTGGAGCTGCATCAGGAAGCGGGGTTCCATCCCATCGATGTCATACAAAACGCCACAAGCGGCAACGCACGGATCCTCGGGCTGGAAGATAAACTGGGCCGGATCCGTTCCGGCTACTGGGCGGATCTGATTCTGGTCAATGAAAACCCTCTGGAAAACATGAAATGCCTGTATCCAACCGGAGTGATGAGATTAAAGGAAGGAGAAATCATTCAACACGGCGGCGTGGAATGGACCATCAAGGACGGAATCCTCTATCATGCGCCCACACTTTTAAAAACTGTTCAGGATATAGTAATCGAGGCCCGTTGATCCGGGGGCTACTAAAAGTAACGCCTTTTTCGGCGTTTTCACAGACGGGAATCGGCTTAAAGCCACGACCACCCGTTAAAATATAGAAAATTTCACATACTTTTTCGGATTCTTTCGAATATCCGAAATCAGTGAATCCAGACCGAAACAGGTTTTCATGAGCTGATCGTGAAGCCAACGATCATTGATCAGAAGACCCAGGGTGCCTTCATCCAGGCGGCTCGCCAGATTCCGTATCATCTCGGCCGTGCTGTCCATATTGACAACCATCCTGTCGAGATGCGCCAGAGTCGAATCGTCGTGCAAACGCTTGGAAAGATGCTCCAGACGGTCCACGGTCAGCCGCACCTGGCGTCGGTTTTCGAATAAAACCGTTCTGGCGGTTTCGGAAGTTTCATTCAGATTTGCCAGAGTCTCGGCGATTCGTCCATTGTCTATCAGTGCCTGAAGACCGTTGAGCAAAGTATCGACTCGTGTGAGCGTCTGACCGGCCGTAAGAAGAAACTGCCAGATGTCCGCTCCGTTTTCTCCCTGATGCACACGGTCCATGTCGGCCGGTATTCCGCTTTCACCGGGAACCAGTATAACATGCTTGCCCCCCATCAGTTCCCGGGAGCCGATATAGGCTTTAAAGTCGGAAAAAAGTCTTACATCATCACGCAGCCAGAGTCGAACCAGAGCGTATGCCTCTTTCAGTTCGATGCTTTGCACCTTGCCCCGGGTCAGACCCCGAACCGATACCAGATCCCCCTTTTCCAGCCCCTGGACATCATCAAAACGAACCTGTACAAAATACCGGGAGGTCATAAACTCTTCGCCTCTTCCCCAGATAACGCCTGTGACAAAAATAGCGATCCCCAAAGACACGATCAAACCGACCAGGATCTCCGTCCGTTTCTCCGTCATTTTGCACTCCGTGATGAATGTTCTGAATACATCAGATTCGTGTCGCGTCAAGCCATGGAATTACTCGAAATCATGATCGAGATAATCTTCCAAAGCCTTGAGTTTTTTATTCATGGTTTTGGTCAGCCGCTCCGTCAAATGCCTGGCCGAGTACACGCCGAACAGTTTCAACAGTTGATTCAGGGCAATGGTCTCTACAATAACCGAAATGTTTTTACCCGGATAGATGGGAAGACGGACCAGGGGCACGGATTCCCCCAGCATATCAATGGTCAGATCATCCAGGCCGAGCCGTTCATATTTTCCCGAATTATCCCAATCGGTCAGCTCAACCTGAACTTCAACGCGTTTCTGCCTGCGAATGCCTCGTATTCCAAAAATGGAAGAAATATCGATAACTCCGACACCGCGGATTTCCATGTTGTACCGAAGCGTATTGTTGCCCCGGCCGATGATAATGCCTCCTGTATGGCGCATAACCGTCACCACATCATCGGCCACCAGCCGATGCCCCCGGGCCACCAGATCCAGGGCCACCTCACTCTTGCCGATACCACTCCTTCCGGTTATCAGAATCCCAATCCCATAAACATCCACCAGAGAACCGTGAATATACGCTCTGGGCGCAAACTTTTCATCCAGATAATCACCCAGAATCTGGGTGACCTTGGTGGTGGCGAAAGGGGTTCGAAAAAGAGGAGTCCCCTTTTTTTCGGCCGCTTCGATCATCTCACAGGGGATTTCATTGTCGCTGGTCACGATCATACAAGGGATCTTGAAATCAAACACACGCTTCAGAGTGCCGGCTCTGTGAGACGATGAGAGCTTCTGCAGATAGAGCATCTCTGTATTGCCGCAGATCTGAACCCGCTGATAGGTAAAAAGGTCAACAAAACCGGCCAGGGCCAGTCCGGGCCGATGAATATCCTTGGACAAGATTTCATGATTCAGCCCGGCCCGACCGGCCGAAAAAACCAATTTTAAAGAGTCCCGATTCTCTCTGTAAAGCGTTTTAACCGTGAGTATCGATTTTTTCTCTTTTGGCAATGTTTATTCTATCTCCTCTGTTTCATTGGGCGTTTGTGCGTTGAGGAGCTCCTCTACCGGAAGTTTTTCATGATCGAAGTCTCTCATTCGCTGTTTGTATTTCTTTAATTGTCTTTCCAGTTTGTCCACGGCCAGACTAATCGATTTTTTCATGTCATCGGTTCTTTCATGGGCTGTAAGAATCGTTCCGTATACGGCGATATTGATCTCCGCCAAACGGTCTTTTTTCTCCCAGCCGAGAACAATCTCGGCGTCTATGATGTCTGAATAGTATTTTTTCAGACGGTAGACCTCCTCCTCGGTAAACTGTTTCAAATCCTCATTCAATCGAAATCGTCGAGCTGTGATATTGATCCGCATAAACGACTCCTTTTTGGTTTCAGTGTGATGTGCTCCGTCCGGAAGCACTGGATTTGTCAGCTCTGGGATGGGCCTGATGATAGATTTGTCGCAATCTATCGATCGTCATATGTGTATAAACCTGCGTTGTCGAGAGACTCGCGTGTCCAAGGAGCTCTTGAACAGCTTTGAGATCCGCACCGTGTTCCATCAAATGCGTGGCAAACGTGTGGCGGAGCACATGCGGACTCAGCCTGGTTTTCTCCGATACCTGTTCGAGACGATGACGGACAATCCATTGGACCCCCCGGGCCGATAAGCGCTTGCCCTTTTGGCTCAGGAAAAACGCATTCGTTTCCGCCTTTCCCATCATCATGCGCCTGGCCGGAAGATACTGTTTGATCAGGGCCATCAAGTTTCTTCCCAGAGGAAGCACCCGTTCTTTACGCCCCTTTCCTATAACAGAAACCAGTCCGGTTTCCGAATGGACATCCTGAACATTCAGCTCAACCAGCTCTGACAAGCGGACGCCTGTGCCGTAAAAAAATTCAAGAATAGTCCGGTCCCGAATTCCGACATTCGATTGTATATCGACTTTTTCAAGAGCTTTTTGTATCTCTTCCTCGCGCAGGAACTCGGGCAAATAATCTCCTTTTCTGGGAGAGACGACATTCAGAGTCGGATCTTTGTCAATTTGACCCGTTCGCAGCAAGTATTTGAAAAACGCCCTCAACGAAGCCAGTTTTCGAGCCACACTTCTTCTGTTAAAACCATGGGAAACCAGTCCGGAAAGAAAATTCCGGCATTCACTTTTGGTTATGGCACATGGATCGACAGATGAGCGTCCTGATGATTGAACGAGATAATCGTGAAACTGTTCCAGATCCCGGCGGTAGGCTTCCTGAGTATGAATGGAATACTGCCTTTCCCTTTCCAGATAACGGATAAATGTCTCGATCATTGATTCCATCCAAACAGTCTCCGGCTATTCCGGTGTCTCCTGCTGAATGATATGCTTGCATTGAGGACACTGAAGGAATCGTCCGCGGGTTTTGGTGTTTTTTTCTTCCATGATGGCATATTGACACTTCGGACAGGTTCGAGCAACCGGCCGGTTCCAGGTAGCAAACTGACAGGATGGATAACTTGAGCATCCATAAAATATCTTTCCCCTGCGGCTCTTGCGTTCGATCAGACGGCCTCCGCAGTCCTTCTGCGGGCAGGGTATGCCCAAAGAGAAAGGTTTGGTATGTTTGCATTCCGGATAGTTTGAGCAGGCGAGAAAACGACCGAATCGTCCCACCTTGACCACCATGGAGGTGCCGCATTTCTCACATAATTCATCCACCTCGACCGTATCCCTCTCCAGTGGCCGTGTATATTTGCATTCGGGATACCCGGTACAGGCAATGAAACGTCCGTTTCGTCCCCATTTGACCACCAGATCCGATCCGCATTGCGGACACTGTTCATCCCGTTCATCCTGCAGAGACTCCCGAATCGCCTCCTTTTTTTTCATGGCTTCATGCATGTCCTGCATGAAGGATCCGTAAAAATCTCGTATAACCTGGACCCGGCCCTTTTCTCCGGTTTCGATCTGATCGAGCTCTTCCTCCATTCTGGCGGTGAAGTCCACATTAAATATGTCGGGAAACTGATGGATGAGAATGCGATTAACGGCCATACCCAGATCCGTGGATTTCAGACTTCGGTTCTCCCGTTCAACATAATGACGATCCAGAAGAGTCGAAATAATCAGTGCATACGTGGATGGACGTCCTATTCCCAGTCGATCCAGCTCCTTGACCAGACTGCTCTCATTGTACCGGGCCGGGGGTTTGGTAAAATGCTGCCGGGGATTCAGTTCCATGAGATGAACGGTCTCGCCCTTCGTTATTTTTTCGGGTATGGCGGAACGTTTCGTCTCTTCGGTTTCCATCTCTTCCCAAATTTGCATGAATCCCTTAAAAAGGATAATCGAACCTGTGGAACGGAAAAGATAATCTCCGGCTGTAACATCCACAACCGTCTGTTTGAGTTTGGCCGAAGCCATCTGGCAGGCCACAAAACGGTTCCAGATAAGAAGATAGAGTTTTTGCTGAGCCGGCGTCAGATAAGGAGCCACACTCTTGGGTGTTCGTTTCAATGATGTGGGACGGATTGCTTCATGCGCGTCCTGGGCCGATTTCCTGTTTTTAAAGAAACGCGGCTTATCAGGCACATACCTGAGCCCGTAATTGTCGGCAATATATTGACGCGTTTGTTCGACTGCCGAAGATGCGATCCGGGTGGAATCCGTACGCATATAGGTTATGAGCCCCACCCGCCCTTCCGGAAGATCGATGCCTTCATAGAGCTGCTGGGCTATGGCCATAATCCGTTTGGTGGTCATATTGAGCCGGCGGGTCCCGTCTTGCTGGAGTGTGCTGGTGGTGTAAGGCGGATAGGGGTTGCGCCTGATCGTATGTTCGTCCACGCTGGAAATGACATATTCCAGACCGCGCAGAATTTCGACATGCTTCCGGGCTTCCGATTCATCGGCTATCTCTGCATCCCGGCCGCTGATTTTAATCAGTTTTGATCCGAATTTCTCATGCTGCCCGGTCTCGAAATCGGCTTCAATACTCCAGTATTCGCGAGTGACGAATTCCGTTATCTCGGTTTCACGTTCACACACAAGCCGCAGTGCGACAGACTGCACCCGCCCGGCTGACAATCCCCGGTAAAGTGTTTTCCAAAGAAAAGGGCTGACCTGATAACCGACCAGACGGTCCATAACCCGGCGGGCTTTCTGGGCTTCCACTTTATTATGATCGACCTCAAGAGACTTTTCGATGGCTTCCCGTATCGCTCTCTGTGTTATCTCATAAAAAAGAACACGGCTGATGCGGTTGTTTGCGCCTTGTATTTCAGTTGACAAATGATGCGCGATGGCCTCTCCTTCCCGGTCCGGATCGGTGGCGATGTAAATCCGGTCCGAGGCGCCCGCAATCCGTTTCAATTCCTTGAGTATTTTCCCCCGACCCCGTATGGTAATGTATTCCGGCTCGAACCCGTTGTCAATATCCACTCCCAGACGGTTTTTCGGCAGATTCTTGACATGTCCGATGGAAGCTCTGACTACATAGTCCTTTCCCAGAAACCGATTGATTGTTTTTGATTTTGCTTCCGATTCTACAATAACCAAAGATTTTCCCATAAACAGATCGATCCTTTCCTAAATATTTCGTCCATGACACTGTTTGTACTTTTTCCCGCTGCCGCATGGACAGGGCGCGTTGCGTCCCACTTTTTGTTCGACACGCACGGGCTGCCGTTTCCCGGCTCTTTGGGGGCGTTGTCCTGAATCGGCCGACGCGCCCTCTCCGGGTTCCCCTCCGTGTCCAGCAAACCCCATGCCGGCTGCCTCTTCATGAACCGCTGCCATCTCCACAGGCTGCCGGCGCCTTTCCCAGGCGGAAGCCGGCTCCACCTGAATATGAGCCTTGAATACAATTTCCAGGATCTCTTCATTGGTTCGGGCCAGCATGTCCATAAAGGTCCGGAAGCCTTCCTGTTTGTATTCAATGAGAGGATCTTTCTGCCCATAGGCCCGAAGACCGATTCCCTCTTTGAGCTGGTCCATTTCGTAAAGATGTTCTTTCCATCGATCATCAATGGTCTTCAGTGTCGCATACCGCTCGAGCTGAGCCATGAGTTCATTGCCCAGCATCCTGGTTTTCTTATGATAGTTCTCCTTCGCCCGGGTGATCAGATCATCGCTCAGATCAGAAGGAATCAGGTCTTCGGAAGGCTGTTCAAGCAGAGGCGACGTCAGCAGCATGACTTTGATCAGTTCATCTTTCAGAATATCGAGTTCCCACGAATCCGGAGAACCGCCGCCTGTACAGCGGCTGACGGAGTCTTCGATCACGTCTTCTATCATATCGAATATGTCATCGCGAAGATTTTCGCCTTCCAATGCTCTTCTACGCCGAGTATAAACCACTTCCCGCTGCTTGTTCATCACGTCGTCATATTCAAGCAGATGCTTGCGAATCTCGAAGTTGCGATTTTCCACCCGTTTCTGGGCCCGTTCAATAGACTTGGTGATCATGGGATGCGTGATCACTTCGCCCTCTTCCACACCCATGCGATCCATGATACCGGCGATTCGGTCCGATCCGAACAGCCGCATCAAATCGTCTTCAAGAGAAAGGAAAAACCTTGAAGCGCCGGGATCCCCCTGACGGCCCGATCGTCCCCGAAGCTGCCGGTCGATGCGGCGTGCTTCATGCCTTTCCGTTCCAAGAATAAAAAGGCCCCCTTCGGCCCAATCCCTTGCTTTTAAATGCACCAAATTGCCTTCGGCCACACGTGAGTCCGTGACGGCAGCCATGGATTTGGGAATCACGCCGATGGTTCCTCGATTCAGCAATCGTCCGTCTTTGAGCATGGCTTCTTTTTGATCTTTCTCACAGACCACGCAGCCGCGGTCCAGTTTTTTCACCTCTTCTTCGAAACGTCCGACCTCCCTGTCGGGAATCTCATGAACCAGCACCTCATGACCACCCGAAAGTCCTGCGGCTTTGCGCGCCAAATTGTGCATGGCCGTTTCAGAGAATCTAATAACACCGACTCCCAGCTTGATATCCGTTCCGCGGCCGGCCATGTTTGTGGCAATGGTGACCATGCCGGGTTCACCGGCCGAAGCCACGATTTCGGCCTCCTGCCGGTGATGTTTCGCGTTCAGAACCGAATGACGGATATCGCGGCGCCGAAGCATCCTCGAGAGCGTTTCGGACACCTCCACAGTGACTGTTCCGACCAGGACGGGAATTCCCTCCTCGTGCAGTCTCTCTATCTCGTCGATGATGGCATTGTACTTTTCCCGTTTCGTCCGGTAGACCACATCATCCATATCGTGACGCCGAATGGGTTCATTGGTGGGAATGACAACGACATCCAGCTTGTAGATCTCCCAAAATTCTCCCGCCTCGGTTTCCGCGGTTCCCGTCATACCCGCCAGCTTGCTGTAAAGCCTGAAAAAATTCTGCAGAGTAATGGTGGCCAGAGTCTGGGTTTCCCGTTCGATGGTCACATTTTCTTTGGCTTCTATAGCCTGATGGAGCCCGTCTGAATAACGACGCCCCGGCATCAATCTTCCGGTAAACTCGTCAACGATCATGACCTTTCCGTCTTCGGAAACGACATACTCCACATCCTTTTCAAACAGGGAGTAGGCCCTCAACAGTTGGCTGATATTGTGCAGCCGTTCAGACTTTTCGGCATAATCGTTCTGCAGAACCTCCCTTCTTTTTTCTTTTTCCTCAAGGGCAAGCTGTTCGTCCCCCTCGATCTCGGAAAGGCTGGTCGCCAGATCGGGCAAAACAAACATTTCCGGATTGTTGGGCGCGATTTTTTCCCGCCCCTTCTCCGTCAAATCGATAGTATGTTGTTTTTCTTCAATGACAAACAACAGATCCGCATCCAGTTCATGAAGCTTTTTATCCCTCATGTAATCGGATTCGACTCGCCGGATCAGACGCTGAATTCCGGGCTCCTGCAGCATTTTCATCAAACGTTTGTTCTTGGGCGATCCCCTCTGGGCCTGAAGCAGCTTGGTTCCGGCTTCATATTCCTTGTCATCACGCACCAGCTGTTCGGCTTCAGCAATAAGCCGGTTTACTAAAACCATCTGATCACGGACCAGCCGGTCTACAACAGGACGCATCTCGGCAAAACGATTTTTTGATTCACCCACCGGACCGGAAATGATCAGCGGAGTGCGGGCTTCATCAATCAGGACCGAATCGACTTCGTCAATAATGGCGTAATGATGCCCCCGCTGCACCAACCCTTCCGGAGAAACAGCCATATTGTCGCGCAGATAATCAAAACCGAATTCATTGTTGGTGCCGTAAGTGATATCCGCCTGATAGGCCTTTTTCCGCGCCGAAGGATCCATGTCATTGGTAATATAGGAAAACGTAAGGCCCAGGAATTCATAGATCTTTCCCATCCATTCCGCATCGCGGCGGGCCAGATAGTCGTTGACCGTAACCAGATGAACGCCTTTTCCCACCAGTGCGTTCAAATAGACCGGCAGCGTGGCGACCAGGGTTTTCCCTTCTCCGGTGGCCATTTCCGCGATCTTTCCTTCGTGAAGCACGATTGCCCCCAGAAGCTGAACGTCAAAAGGAATCATGTCCCACTGTTGATCGCTTCCCACCACTTTCCAGGTTTGTCCGACCAGACGCCGACAGGTTTCCTTGACCACAGCGAACGCTTCCGGCAGAAGTTTCAGGAGAATCTCTTCCGTCTTCTCACGCTCCTCCTTCTCCAGAACCTCGATATTGCGCCGTACATCATCAAAATCCACCGCTTCTTCCTCGGTCACGGATTTGAGTTTATACCGCTCTTTTTCAATTCGTTCCTGGATATCTCCAACCGCCTGCCGAATTGTTTCTTTAAAAGTCTCTGTTTTCCCTTGCAACTCTTCGTCCGTCAAGCTGTGAAGCGTCTCATAGATTTCATTGATTACACCCACAAGGGGCGTGAGTCGCTTGACATCTCTTTCGTGTTTGCTCCCGAAAAATTTCCGAAGCCATCGATCAATCATATTCCATCTCCGTTTATGAAAAAGTCGAAAGAATCGTCTTCATGCCGCGTTTTCCTTAAACCGTGAGGCTTTCGAGGGAGTTCCTGAACAGAGGAAATCTGTATTCTTGCCGGATGATGCCTTCAGGAATCAACCAGTCCGCGCCCCTTTTTATGAATCCGCTCTTCCATCTGATATTTTTTAAAAAGCGAATCTAAAATTCCATTGACGAAGCGGCCGCTCTCCGCTGTGCTGTATTTTTTTGCCAGATCGATCGCTTCATTAATGGTCACCTTGGGCGGGATCTCGTCAAAATACAGGATTTCACACAGAGCCATTCTCAGTATCAGACGATCAATGAGCGCGATTCGGGAAAATTCCCAGTTTAGAACCGATGCGGAGATGTCTTCATCGAGCATGTTTTTATTTTGTATGGTTCTCCGATAAAGCTCACGGGAAAACTCCAGAATCTCTTCATCGTCATTCCGTGCAAAGACCTCCACTCCCGTATGCGTCTTGTTTTCGGACATCTCCCAGGCATACTGCGCCTGAAGCGCCAACTCTCGTGCCCTGCTTCTTTTTTTCATGGTGTTGAATCCTTTGCCCCGGATTTGTAGTTCCCTATCGAAGATCCTTGACTCTCAGCTGAACTTTGTTCTGTCCGTTCCAGTTATTTTCTTCCACCACATATACCAGATCCAGATTGTTCTCGCCCGGTGTCAGCCGGTAAAAAAATGCGCCCAGATTAAACCCGATAGCCTCAAAAATCCTGTCTCCCTGCCGAACCCTGAATTTCAGATGGTTTTTCCCTACAACACGCGGGGTTCCAACGACCTGCACATTGCGCGTGAGAAAAACAGGCCGCATATTCTGCGGGCCGAAGGGAGCAAATGAATTCAAGATTTGAACGGTTGAATCGGTAATTTCGGGAAGATCGACTTCCTGATCGACCCAGATCCGTTGAATCAGATCTTCTTTTTTGATCATGGATTGAGCCAGCTGTTTGAACCCGCTTGCAAACGAATCGATCTTGTCAGTCTCAATAGTCAGACCGGCCGCATACTTATGTCCCCCAAACCCAAGCAGATACGATTCGCACTCCTTAATCGCCGAATAAATATCGAATCCGGCGATGCTGCGGGCCGAGCCTTTGCCCACGCCATCTTCCACGGCGATCATAATGGTGGGTCGGTGCACTCTCTCGGCGATCCGCGAAGCCACGATTCCGATAACGCCTGAATGCCAGCCTTCTTTCGCCAATACCACAGCTCGATCGTTTTCCACATCACACTGACTTTCCATCAGCTCCAGGGCCTGTAAAAAGGTTTCTTCATCAATATTCTTACGGTTTCGATTTTCCATTTCCAGTATTTGCGCAATCTCCCGGGCGCCGGGTTCCGAATCGCTGATCAATAGCCTGACCGCTCTTTCCGCATTTCCAAGCCTGCCGACGGCATTGATTCTCGGAGCGATCAGAAAAACCAGTTGACCGGTACCGATTTTCTTACGGGACAATCCCGAAATTTCCATCAGAGCCTTGAGGCCCAAACGATCCTGCTGATTGATTTTCTCGAGTCCCTTTTTAACCAGGATTCGGTTCTCATTGATCAGAGGCACGATATCAGCCGCACTGCCAAGAGCCACCAAATCGATAAACTCCTGATGCGTATCTTCAGGCAATTGCAGGCTCCTTGAAATGGCCTGAATCAGTTTATAGGCAACACCGACTCCGGCCAACTCCTTGAATGGATAGGCACAATCGGCCCGCTTGGGGTCGATAATCGCGGCTGCCCGAGGAAGGACGGTGCCGGGTTCATGATGATCGCTGATTATGACATCGATACCCCGTTCAACGGCCAGATCCACTTCCTCAATCCCCGTAATCCCGCAATCCACGGATATTAGCAATGTGGCCCCCACGCTGACGGCCTGATGAATCCCGTGCTCCGATAAGCCGTATCCCTCCTTTAGACGGTCAGGAATGTAAAAATGCACTTCCAGGCCCAAGCTAATGAAAAACAAATACAAAAGGCTGACCGAGGTGATGCCGTCCACATCGTAGTCGCCATAAATAAAGATCTTCTCCCGTTTTTCTACAGCTTCTAAAATCCGGCTGACCGCTTTGTCCATATCCTTCATTAAAAATGGATCATAGAGATCATCCCACTCCGGTTTGAAAAACCGGCGGGCGTTCTCCTCATCCTGTATCCCAAGATTGATCAACGCAATGGCCGCCACACGGGGTATATTCAACTGCTTCATGACCTGCATGATGAGATCCCGATCCGGACACTCTCTAATGATCCACTGCAAAAAAACCTCCTCTTGAAACTTAAATCCCGGGGGCAAAACTGTAAGCCGGATTCTGTTTCCCGGTATGAACCGGGACGGTGATCATTCATCTGATGCGGCTTACCCGTGAGTCGAACGGGACGGGTCATCCCGCGCTCCGGATTGAATCCAAAGCCTCCTCACCTATTCAGCCTTGCTCCAGGTGGGGTTTGCCGTGCGTTCAGCGTCGCCGCCGAACCGGTGAGCTCTTACCTCGCCTTTTCACCCTTACCCGCCTGAGGCGGGCGGTTTGTTTTCTGTGGCACTTTCCGTCCTTCCCCTCTCGGAGAAAGCCTCCGATCATCGGAGCACCACGCCCTGTGGAGTCCGGACTTTCCTCTCTCCTTCTGGTTCCCCGAAGAAGAGCGATCACCCGTTTTACCCCCGGGAATCGATTGTTAAATTTCCGACCTTGTCTCGGCCGCCCTGGAAGCGAGCCGGTCGGCTTCTTTGTTCTGTTCTCTGGGAATATGGACAATACGGAACCGGAGAGAGCGTTGTTGAAGGGTTTCCTTGATTGTTCGGAATAGTTCCTGCAGATGCGGCTGTTTGACTTTATACAACCCATTCATCTGATTGACAAGCAACAGACTGTCTGAATAGACAGTGAGCGATTGCACGGAAAAAGTCTCGATCAAGGAGAGGCATCCCATTAATCCTTGATATTCAGCGACATTATTGGTTGCTTTTCCAATGAAGCGTCCCACGCTCTTCATTACCGTACCGTCTTCAGACTTGATAACCACACCATAGCCTGCGTCTCCCGGATTACCCAAAGACGCTCCATCTATGTAAGCGAACAGATTCAATGCTCTTCCTCCGTCAACCGATCTTCCCAAACCAAAATCCGGCCGCATACTTCACAAAAGCGAATCGATTGCATATTCCTGATCTCCAGGATCTTCTGGGGAGGCAGCGTTTTAAAGCAGCCCCCGCACGCGTTTCTGACCACAGGAACAACAGCCAGTCCGTTTTTCGCGCCGGCGATGCGCTTGTAAACGGATAAATTTCTCGGATCGATTCGTCTGATAATTTTATCACGTTGATCTTTCAGGTAGATCTCATCTTTCTCTGTCTCGGCTATCCGGTCCTCCAACTCTTTTTTCCTTTGCTGATACTCCTTTTCAAATCCGGCCAGTTTTTCCTGTTGTGTCTGAAGGAATTGATCGGTCTCTTCTTCCAGTGTCATCAGTTCCAGAATGCGGTCTTCGGCTTTCCGAACAGAATTTCGAACGCTTTCCAGTTCCATGGTGACTGCATCATATTCCCGATTATTTTTTACCTGATACAATTGATCCTTATATTTATTTTCTTTCTCCTTCAGCCCCTTGATCTCCATTTCCAGAAGATTTCTTTCTTTCTGGTATTCCAGAAGCAACTGCTTTTTTTGCTCATACTCCTCCCGTGCGGCCTTAAACCGCTTTTCGAGATGATTGACCTGTTGGGGGAGGTCTCCCCGTGTACTTTCCAGTTTATGCAAATCCAAATCCACTTTTTGCAATTCCACCAACCGCTTCAGTACCTCTTCCAAATAAACCTCCTCTCCAAAGCCCTTTATGAGTTGCCCATTAAAAAATGCACCCCCCGGAGGTGCACTTGATAATATGCCGATTGTTGCGTCCCCGCCTGAGCCGGGGATTCCTCACTTCTGTTCTCATTCGTCCTCAATACCGATTCGGTTCAAGATCAATAACTGGTGGGCCCAGGAGGACTCGAACCTCCGACCAACGGATTATGAGTCCGCCGCTCTGACCAACTGAGCTATGGGCCCGAATCAACATAAAAAAAAAATTATCAAATTTCAACATCTTTTTTCCAGGCTTCAAGTATCAGAGTCCGAAGCGCTGCCAGCTGATTTTTCAATTCCATCCACTCCCGCGCCAATTCCTGTGTATCCAGATGTTGCTTCTCATGGCTTTGAATCTGACTCTTTATGTGATCCATCTGTTTCCGGATCGAATGTTCCCGAATACAGGCCATGCAATCGATGCCATACTGCAGCCGGTCCAGATCATCTGCCAGCGGCTCCGTTAACAAGTTCGAGATCAAACGCGCCACGGACCCATCGGATGCTCCATCGGGAAGTTCCTTCGCGTCTGGAATGCGGCCCTTCAAATAACCCTGATACAGCCGGTCAGCTATCTGTCGACTCACCTTATGGGTAAAATCATGCGGCTTTATATATTTAAATATCGGCAAAGCCCATTGCGAACCGCCTTCCAGAAGCAATCTCAGTAAACCCATCTCCGCTTTTTCGACCAGTGACGGTTCCGATTCGCCGGGCGGTGTCTGTTCGAAAGTCTGGCGGTGCTCTGATTTCATCGAATCCGCCAGAATCGCCTCGTCGATTCCGATCTTTTCGCCCAAATCCTTGATCATGAGCGCCCGTTCCACCGGATCTTTGATTTTCGATATGGTTTCCAGCAGAATACGGGCTGCCGCGGCCCGTTGAGACGGTGTCTGCATCTTCTTTGCACTTTGCAAACGATGAAGCCTGAATTCGATGAATGTCCGCGTGCTTTTCAGGAGATCTTTCATGGCTTCGGCGCCCCGATCGCGCAGAAAACTGTCCGGATCCGATCCACGCGGCAAAGAAGCGATCTCGACATGCAGGCCCTCGGCCAGGAGGACATCAATCCCGCGCAGAGCCGCCTGAAAACCGGCTGAATCACCGTCGTAAACCAATACGACCTGATCCGTATACCGTCGGACGAGCCGGGCCTGTTCTTCGGTCAAGGCGGTTCCCGAAGAAGCCACAGCAAAATCAAAACCGCATTGATGAAAACGCATGACGTCGGTATATCCTTCAACCAGGAGCAATTTTTCTTCCCGGCGTATACCCTGCCGACAGACAAAAAGTCCGTACAGTAAACGGCTTTTCTGGTAAACAGGTGTTTCAGCCGTATTGATATATTTTGGCTTTGAAGGATCTTCGATCAGAATTCTTGCACCGAAGCCCACAATTCGTCCTGATATGTTCATAACCGGAAACATCAGCCGCCCTCGAAAGCGGTCAAAGTATCCCCGGCCGTCTTTTCGCCGTGAAATCAGCCCGGCCTTTTCCAGTATGGACGTTGAAAACCCTTCCTTTTCGGCTCGTTTCAACAGTCCATCCCAGATTTCCGGAGCAAATCCCAGCATGAACGTATCGATCGTTTCGGCCTTGAATCCCCGGCCGGTCAGATAGTCAAGGGCCGGTTTTCCCGCCTGTTTTTTTAACAGCACCTGCCGGAAATATTGCGCGGCAAATTGATTGGCCTGATAGAGATTTTCGACGTCGCTGGCCCTTTCGTCAGAAAATATCGGCAGTGAAATCCCGGCTTTCTCCGCCAGGGTTTTTACCGCCTCCGGAAAGTTGATCTTTTCTGTCTCCATTAAAAACGTGAAAACATTGCCGCCGGCTCCGCATCCGAAACAATGATAGAATCCGCGCACCGGATCAACGCTGAAACTGGGGGTTTTTTCTGTATGAAAAGGGCAGAGCCCCATGAAGGTTTTCCCCTTCTTCTTCAGCGTGACGTATTGGCTGACGATCTCAACGATATCCGTCGCCTCACGAATTTCCTGGATTTTATCTTCAGGTATCTTCATCTCAATTCAATAACCGTCACACCCGTGTCGCCTTCATTCCACATTCCCAGCCGCTGATGTTTGACAAGAGGATGCTGTTTTAAAAACTCGCCAATGGCCTGTCTCAACATTCCGGTCCCCTTCCCATGAATGATGCGAACGAACTTGAACCCCGTCATTCGAGCGTCCGCCAAATAGCTGTCCACAAGCGGCAAGGCCTCATCAACCCGCATCCCGCGCACACTGATCTCATCCCGTACCTCTCTGGATATTTGAATATGGGCCGCTCCGCTGACCTTTGCAATCTTTTTCGGAGGTTTTTCCGGTTTGAGTTCAGACCGATGCAGCTTCATCTTTGCATGATCCCATTGAACCATGACGCGTCCTTCACGATCCGGCCCTGAAACCACTTGCCCTGTACCGGGATGTCCCTGCCAGGTGACCCATTCACCTTCATGAACTTCACGCTTTTTCTCCGGTTTCGGCGGCCGCCCCATCTTGGATATTTCCTGAACCTTCTTTTTCTGCTGTTCCAGCGACGCTTTGGCCTTCTTGATGACATCGCTCCGGGCCTGGGTCTCACGGATTTCGCGCACCAGATTTTCCACGGTCACATTGGCATTCCGAAGCAGGGCTTCGGTTTCCTCGATGATTGCCTTCTGTCGGTCGGAACCCTCTATTTCGAGACGCTGTATCCGGTCTTCATACATTCTGATCAGACTCGAAAGACGGCTTTCCTTGTTTTCAGCCGCAGCGAGCAGCTCATGGGTTTGCTGCAACTCTTTCTGAAGATGGACAATCAAATCATCCATTCGGCCTCGGCCATCACCCAGGCGCTGCCTGGCCCGATCAACCAGATCAGGGGATATCCCAAGCCTCTGGGCAATCTCAAACGCGTAAGAAGACCCCGGGACCCCAAGCTGAAACCGATATGTGGGTTTCAGAGTTTTCTGATCAAAAATCATCGATCCGTTTTGCATGTCCGGAGATTCATGAGCGAACACCTTTAAAGAGCCCATATGCGTTGTGGCGAGAGTCAGACAGCCCCTGCCGGTCAGGGTCTGAAGAAAAACTTCGGCCAGAACCGTCCCCTCGGCCGGATCCGTTGATGAGCCGAGTTCATCCAGAAGAACCAGAGATTGTTCATCCGCCTCCTCAATGATCTGCCGAATATTTTGAATATGCGAGGAAAAAGTAGACAAATCCTGCTGAATGGACTGGCGATCACCGATATCGGCAAAAATGCGATTGAACAGAGGAACACAAGATCCCCCTTCCACGGGAATATGAAGACCCATCCGATGCATCAGTGAAAGGAGCCCGACCGTCTTGAGAGCCACGGTTTTTCCGCCCGCGTTGGGTCCCGTAATGATCAGTGTTTTGAAATTCTTTCCCATTTCCAGATCGAGGGGAATCACATCGCCTTCCTGACGCACGATCAAAAGCGGATGTCGTGCCTGATTGAGCCGGAGTTCTCCCGCCTCACCCGGCTCAGCCGAACAGGCCTTGAGCTCCATGGAAAATCTCGCTTTAGCCGCCAGGGCGTCCAGATCACCCGCAGCCTGACGGTTCTCATCAATATGCAATCGTTCAGTCCTGACCGCATCGGTCAGCCGGATCAGAAGCCGTTCAATCTCCTGTTTTTCGTGAATTTTCAAACGACGGATATCGTTGTTGATTTCCAGAACTTCCAGGGGTTCAATAAAGAGTGTTGCACCGCTGGACGACTGGTCCACCACCACACCCTTCAGCCGGCCCCGATGCGGTTCCTTGACCGGGATCACGAGCCGGCCTTCGCGCAGCACCAGGGCATCTTCCTGGGTATATCCCGCGGCCGACAGCTGATGCAGAATCGATTCGAGCCTTTTCCGAGCCCTGAGTACAACCCGATGCAGTTCCGCGCGCAAGCGGTGAAGAGCGGGAGAAGCGCTGTCTTTGATCTCGCCATTGCCGTCCAGAATGGCATCGATGGCTTTTTCCAGATCCGGAAGAAACTTCAGCCGCCGCACCATGGGCTGAAGCAAGGCATAACGTTCGGGCCGTTCATCAAAATAGATTCTGATGCGACGAATCAGCTGTAAAAATCCGCGAAGAAGGATAAAATCTTCAGGATGAAGACTTCCGCCCTCCACCCGGCATCGATCCAGGAGTGGAGATAAATCCTCAAAAACGATCGATGGAAACGGATCTCCATATTCCAGAAGATCCTTCATTTCCGTGACCCTGTCCAGCTCCGAGTGCAAATTCCCGGAATCGCGATAGGGAAATAAATTGCCGATCCGTTTTCGGCCTTCCCAGGAATCGGCCAGTGCTTTTACCCGTTCAAGGATCGAATTCCACTCAAGACATTTTTGGGACACTCCGAATGCATCTTCATCACCTTTCACGGTTCTTGAGCCCCCTCTGTGCGGATTCAAGTTCCTCCTTGAGAACTTGTTCTCCGAGCTCCCTGCCAGTATCATCAAGGGTTTCGCGGATTTCTTCCATGAATTCCTTTGTTCTGGGTACAACCCTCTTGACCATATTGAACACCGCCGGGGCAACAGTTTTTACCGGACTGTAAAGCAGGGAATTTCTCTGCTCAGCGGCCAACTCTTCGGACATAGGAATCAGGGAAATCAGAAGAATCAGCAAACTGGCCACCAGCGTTCCCTTAAAAAACCCAATTATAAAACCGCCCGCCCGATCGATCCATCCCAGAAGACTCCAATGCGCCAGTTTTTTGATAATCCCGCCGAGTATGCGAAACAGAACCACCACGCCCATCAGAATCAGGATAAAACCCAAAGTGGATGCCAGGAGGTTGGGCATGGCAATGATTCGCTGGATAAAGGAAGCCGGAACACCCATGCCACGAAGCGCCAGCACACAGCCCAGTAAAAGGCCCATTAAGGTGAATGTCTCCAGAAAAACACCTTTAAACAGTCCCTTCACGGCGAAAAAACCTATAATGACCAGTATCGTAATATCAATAGTGTTCATTGTTTTCTCATATCTAAAAGAAACAGTTGAATGTAACACACATTCAAATAAAAGTCAAGCCGTTGTATTCCAGCGATTTCGACGGCTGAAACATATCGAATAAAAAACCCTGTACAAAACAGCGTACAGGGTTTGGTTCAAACCGGAAATGACAGGGGTCAGCTCAACAGCTTTCTGACGTGTTCCTGAATGACTCTTCCGTCAGCCCGCCCTTTCACCCGGGGCATAATATGCCCCATGACCTTTCCCATGTCGTGAAGGCCGCCGGCATCGGTTTGATCAATGGCTTCCTTCACCAACACCTGAATCTCGTCTTCGGTCAGGGTCTTCGGCAAATAACCCGAGATGATCTTCAGTTCATGAGATTCTTTCCGGGCCAAATCATCGCGTCCGCCCTTTTCGTACATCTCAATGGCTTCTTTGCGTTTCTTCGCCTCTTTGGAAAGAACACCCACGATATCGGCTTCATCCAGCTTTCCGCTCCGTTCGATGGCCGCGTTCTGAATCTGGGCGCGTATCATTCGCAATGTCTCGAGAACCTCCCGGTTCCCGGACTTCAACGCAGAATTCATGTCCTGAAGCAGCTTATCCTGGAGCCCCATATCTCCTCGGCCGGTTATTGTACGATGGGATCTCAGCCCCCAAATATGGCCTGAAGTTTGCGCTGTTTACGCTTGGCAGCAGCCATTTTACGCTTCTTTTTCTCACTGGGCTTCTCATAATGCTGATGTTTCTTGATATCAGACATGAGGCCGGCTTTTTCACATTGCTTTGTGAAACGTTTGAATGCTCGTTCAAAGGGTTCATTATCGCGAACCTTTACTGCTGGCATAGATAAATCGATACCTCCTTCCCTGTCAGTATTTTAATGTTTATTAATTTATTAAATTCCCTTCTGAGAATCAAGTGGTTTTTTCGTTAACCCGACACAGAACAGAATCGAATGGATCATAAGCCGGTTGTGAATTCAATGTGGATAACATGTTAAAATCAACAGGCAGTTTATTGAAAATAACTTGTCAGGCCAGTTTGACATGCCACCTCTTGGGAGGGAAAAACCGATCTCAATTAGTAAAAATTAATAGAAACATTTCAACGTACTGACAATTATACATTTATATGGCTATAAATGTGTTTTGGAGCGGACAAAGCCAAAGCGCCGGCAAATCCTGAATAATCAGGCCCCGTAAAAGACTGCAGGCGGCTGATGCCTGAAGGCTGTTGGTTCAATGTGCATAACCTGTGAACAGTCTATTGTTCCCGGACCCAGCCAATCAGAATCAGCCCGATCAGAATCACCATGCCATACATGATCAACAAAAACAATTCAACAGGCTTCATGAAAAAACATTCAGCCATGATACCGGCTGCGCCGATAACCATTAAGACAACTCCCCGCAGGGAATAGCGGTCAAATGACTTCATTCTACAGCCTCCCGGCCAGAACGAGTGTCACGCGTTTTTTCAGTATGGCATTTCCGGGACCGCAGGCTTCTGCATAGACCACATAGATACCGATGGCACTTGGCCTCGATTGATCATCCAGCCCGTCCCACTCAAACCGGCTGCTAGGGCCCGAGTCGGATCCGCCTGCCAGCGTTCTGACAAGCCTTCCCCGAATGCTGAATATTCGCACCCGCAGAACGGATCGTCTCCAGGGAGAAGTCACCGTAATAAACGAACGGTCGTCCTGCCCGTCACCATCCGGGGAGAACGGATTGGGTGTGATTGTTACATTCAGGCCGGCCTCGCTGACGGGTCCGGAAATTGAATTGAGTCTTCCCGGCGTCGCTCCCATTGTATGGGTGCTGCCACCCCAGTTTTCGCTCTTCGAAAAAGATGAAAAACCGATTCTTTCGAGAGAGATTCCCCGGCCGCCGCCCCATTCTTTCTTATAGGAGACACTGTCCACGCATTCGCCCAAACCGTTCTTCAAAACCACACAATCCGCGTCATTGTTGAGTCTGGGAAATCTGTCGATACCCAGAACAGAGATCGCCCAGGGGTATCCGTCGCAGGAATGAACCGATGGCGCCAGCACCAAATAGTCACCGGGTTTTATAACCACATCACGCGCAGAGATCAGGGCCTGTCTTCCCGTTGCATCGTTCAACGTCCAGCCCCGCAAATTCTGAACGTCTGTCCCTTCGTTGATGATCTCGACCCATTCATCCCATCCGGAGAATGGATCATACATAATTTCATTGATCCTGATCGTGCTTTCGGCATAAAACGGATTCAACACGACCGCACAGATCAGAATCCACCGATATCGAGTCTTCATCCACCCCTCCTCACTTCTGTCCATGGACTCGTTTTTCATTGTCACTCTTCCTGCCACCAATATACAAATGTTTCCGCAGAATTCAACGGCTATTTTTGTTTAAACCAAAACCCGTAAGATGAAAAAGGTCTCATCATTGGTCGGCACTTTTTCCCCTTTTAACTTGACAATGGAGCTCAAACATTGTAATTTGTTTCACTGGAATCAAACCCGCTCAGGGATCTTTCCAGCACACAAGGAATTGATATTCCGGTTCTTCAATGAAAACAAATGCCAATCTTCACCGGTTTTTTCTTCCTAAACCACAGCCGTTCGTCTTTTCGAATGAATCTGTGTTTTCGAAAAAAGGGCCGCCGTGTTCAGTCAATCAAAGGAGGGACTCATGATGCATTATCCGCTGCTGTCCAGGGACGATATGAAAGCCATCGATGCCCTGAAATCATACCATGGAGGGGCCGCGAAGATCCGCTCCACCATCGATCAGATGCGTGACTACGAGCACCGCCGCAAACTGTGTCAGGAAAAAGGATGGGGAAATTACATTGATGAAGCCGAAACCTGGGCCAGTAAATTTCCCAAGGTCGACAACTGGAAAAAGGAACACACCATTCAATTTAATCCCAGCTATGGTACGGCCCGCAGCCAGGTTTCCGGCTTCCAGGGAGCCAAAGTCACCCATCACGCCATTCGGCGCATCGCGGAAAGCGCGGATTCCGACACACCCTGCTTCGCGCCGACCGAGATGATTTCCGTGGTGGCTCTTACGGACAATTATGTATACAACGGCGACCTGCTGGCCACCCTCACTATGGCTGAAAACATCATGAAAGCCTCCAAATTCTGCAGCACAAACCTGATCGGTATTCCTCAGCCCGAAAGCCGCTTTCGGAAACTCGAGGAAGTGACCGGAAAGACCTTTGAACGGCGCGATGCGGGTGACGGGCTCTCACAGCTGATATTAAAGAACCAGGGCACTTTTTTCGGCAACTTCGGAGGCATCGAGGTCGCCAACGACAACCACCTGATCTATCTGGACGGCATCACGCGGACCGCTCTGGCCACAGGAGGGAACTTCTATCTTAATCCAAGCTGGAGCACCATTGTGGCAGTCTGTTATTACGGAAGAGATATCAAGAACCTCACCATCAAAGTCTCCATGCTGCTTTCCACGCAGAACCTGATGCAGTTCCGCATGCTGCTGAACATCATGAAGGAATATCTGCGGGAAGACGGCACCTCGCCCATCTATGAAATCAACGTGGGCAACGGAGCCACGGCCGAAACGTTCATTCAATGCGCGGAAGAGCTGGACAGAAGCGGTATCAAAGGCGTCAGTCTGGCCGCACATGTCTATATCAATCCCGACCTGGGCATGGAGGGATTCAACTGGACCGAAAACATGTTCAGAGTATTGAAAAGCGGCACCAACATGACTTATAAATATGAAAGCGACGGAACGGCCCGTGAAATGGACACCATGGAGGCCTATTTTCTTCCCGAAGAAGACCGGGATCGGGCCGCTCAGAAGATCGGAGACGTCATCTATTATAAATCCCTGCAGGCTTCCAGGGACGGCATGGCTATGATGAAAGAGGGCATCCCGGTTGTTTTCGCCGAGAGCTGCTGAACATTCATTAAACCCTCAAGGCAAGGAGTCCTCCATGATTGAAAACTGGCCTCCCCGTTATGCTCAAAATATACAGGGATACGGCGGATACTCCATCGGAAAGCTCTTCAAGATGCTTCGGGATCCGGAGATCATCTCTCTGGCCGGCGGGCTGCCTTCACCCGACATGTTTCTGAAAACGCAGATCCGGGAAGTGTCGAAACAGCGTCTTGAACAGGATCTGGAAACCATTTTCCAGTACACGGCCATACAGGGAGAGATTGAACTCCTCGAGGCCTGTATCGCTTTTCTGCGGCGGGACCGGATTCGCGTGAACATGGAAGAGATATTCATCACATCCGGCGGTCAGCACGGCCTGGATATTCTGGGACGCTGCTTTCTCGATCCCGGCGACGCTCTGGTGCTGGACCGGCCGACTTTCGCCGGCGCCATTACGGCTTTTCAGATGCAGCGCCCTGAATTTCTGGGCGTGGATATCGAAAACGACGGATCGGATATCGATGCCATGAAAAAAGTGATTCTTGGACGGCCGAAATCCCGCGCTCCCAAATTTATTTACGTGGTGCCCGACTTTCAGAATCCCACAGGGATCGCCATGAGCCTGGAGAAACGCAGGGCATTGCTGGACCTGAGTTACGAGACGAAAATCCCTGTTGTGGAAGACAGCCCCTATCGGGACTTCCGGTATTACGGAACCTCCATTCCGTCTATTTACAGCCTGGACCAGGAGCGGGAAGGGGGTCATGTCATCGGCCTGTACACATTCTCCAAGCTCTTCTGCCCCGGCATCCGTGTGGGGTTCAGCATCGGCCCGTCGGACGTGATCCGGACCATGATGAACATCAAGGAAGGCAACGTGCTCAACACGCCCAAATACAATCAGGATCTGTGCGCGGCCTTTCTGACCCGGATGGATCTGGACGCCCATTTGCGTAAATGCATCGCCTATTACCGGGAGAAAATGGATGTTTTCCTGGGAACCATGACATCCCATTTCCCGTCCGATTGGGGTGTGACATGGACCCGGCCCGAGGGAGGTCTTTTTCTGTGGGTGACCGTGCCGAAACATATCGACACCAAAGAGCTCTTTTACGAAGCCGTTAAATACAAGGTGGCTTTCGTGCCCGGTGAAGTCTTTTACGGTGAAAATCCATCCAATCATCACATGCGGATCAACTTTTCCTATGCCACCAAAGAGCAGCTGGCCGAGGCGGTGAAGCGTCTGGCCAACTGTATCGAGAGTCAGATCAAATGACGGGATGAATCCATGAAATCCATTCTGTTCTACTCTACCAATCAGCAGTCTCCGCCTGTCCCGTTCCGCGAAGCCCTGTTGCAGGGCCAGGCTCCGGACCGGGGACTGTACATGCCGGAATCCATACCGGTGATCGATTCGGAAGAGATCGCCGGGTTTTCGTCCATGGACTACCCGGAAATCGCTTTTCACGTCAGCCGGCGATTTCTTTGGGATCAGATTGAAGAAGAGGCCTTGAAACGTCTGGTTTACGACGCCTATGATTACCCTGTCCCCCTTGAAGAGCTGGAGACGGACAAGGTCATCATGCGGCTGGACCAGGGACCCACGGCGTCGTTCAAGGATTTTGCCGCCCGCATGATGGGACGCCTGATGCAGTACTATCTGGATCGGGAAAATCGGGAGCTGCTGATTCTGACCGCCACCTCCGGGGACACCGGTTCGGCGATTGCCAACGCTTTTTACGGTCTGGGCAATATTCGAGTAGTGGTATTATTTCCGAAAGACGAGGTCACCGCCAGACAGCGGAAACAGATGACTACACTGGGTCAAAATGTCTGCATTCTGGCTCTGGACGCCAAATTCGACGACTGTCAGGCACTCGTGAAAAAAGCGTTCGCGGATCCGGATCTGGCCGGACTGAATCTTTCCTCTGCGAACTCGATCAATATAGGCCGCCTTCTCCCCCAGTCCATCTATTACTTTTACGCCTGGGCCAGGCTGCGTCGGAACCGGATTCTTCCGATTGTGTTTTCCGTACCCTCCGGAAATTTCGGCGACATGATGGGCGGCCTTCTCGCCTTTCGTATGGGACTGCCCGTGAAGCGCTTTGTCATATCCACGAACGAAAACGATGAATTCCCCCTGTTTCTGAAAAACGGCCGCTATGAAAAGATCGTGCCCTCCAGAAATTGTCTTTCGAGCGCCATGAACGTGGGCCATCCCAGCAACCTGGCCCGGGTCGTGGCGCTTTACAACGGACAAATGGACGAGCAGGGACGCATTTTCCAAAAACCGGACATGGAGGCCATGCGCCGCGACATGGCCTCGTACAGCATCACCGACCGGGAAACGGAGAAGACGATTCAGCATGTCTACCGACAATACCGGACTCTGCTGGAACCCCATGGAGCCGCAGGATGGGCGGGTCTGCAGCGATTTCTGAACGATCATCCGGAATCCGCCGAAGATCTGTGTGTCTCTCTGGAAACCGCGCATCCCGCTAAATTCCCGGAGAAACTTCGCGAACTGCTCTCCGTGGATCCCGACCTTCCCCCCAGTCTGGAAGGCCTGGAATCCAAAAACGAAGACTATGAACATCTGCCCAACACCTATGAAGCGTTCAAGCATTTTCTCACGGATCGTTACGCCAAAGGATGAACGACTGAATCCAGACCATGGAAAGATCAATGAGGCTGACATGAAAACCATCATTATACTCGCCGACGGCATGGCCGATTATCCCGTCGGGATCCTGGGAGATCTGACCCCCATGCAGAAGGCCGTGACACCCAATATGGACAGTCTGTGCCGTATGGGACGATCGGGCCGTCTGGTCACGGTTCCGGAAGACATGCCGCCGGGCAGCGAAATCGCCAACCTGTCCGTTCTCGGATACGATGTTCACAAGGTGTATCAGGGGCGCGGCGTACTGGAAGCCGCTGCCATGGGTGTGGAGCTGGACGATACGGATCTGGCCATGCGATGCAATCTCATCTGTATCGAATCAGACCGGATCAAGAACCACAGCGCCGGCCATATCTCGTCCGAAGAGGCCCGTGAACTGATCGAATGCCTCAACAAGGACCTTGGAACCGACCGTATTCGTTTCTATCCCGGAGTCAGTTACCGCCATCTGCTGGTGGTGAAGAACGGTCGCAGCGATGTCGATTGCACGCCGCCTCATGACGTGCCCGGAACGCCGTTCCGGGATGTACTGGTCAAGCCCTCGAGCGGGGCCGGAAAAGAAACGGCCGACCTGCTCAATGATTTGATACTGAAATCACATGACACACTGGCCCGGCATCCGGTGAACCGGAAACGGCATGCAGAGGGAAAAGATCCCGCAAATTCCATCTGGGTCTGGGCGCCGGGTCACAAGCCGCGGATGAAGACGCTCAAAGAGAAATACGGAATCACGGGCGCCGTGATCTCCGCAGTGGATTTGATTTTCGGCATCGGCGTCTACGCGGGCATGAAAGCCGTACATGTGGAAGGAGCCACGGGACTTTACGATACCAATTACCCGGGAAAAGCTCGGGCCGCTATGGATGTACTGAAGGAGGTGGACCTGGTCTATCTGCATATCGAAGCTCCCGACGAGGCCGGCCATGAAGGCAATGCCGAACTCAAGATCCGGACCCTGGAAGACATCGACAGTCAGGTTGTCGGTCCTATCATGAAGGCTGTCGAAGAGATGGAGGAACCTGTCACGCTGGCCCTCTTGCCCGACCATCCAACGCCTTGCGCGATTCGAACCCATGTCCGTGACGCGGTGCCCTTTGTCATCGCCCGTCCCGGCGAGGAGCCGGACGGAGTGACAGAATTCAACGAATTCAGCGTGGAAAAAGGATCCTACGGCCTTTTGAAAAACGGTGAATTCATGGACGTTCTGTTAAACCGCTCCATCAAATCCTGACACCGATAAAACAAGCAGAGAAGAATCATGGATAACAATTATCCTCACCTCTGTCTTCGGTCATCGGCGAAAAAAATGCTTGCCGTCTTGGTTCTCCTGACAGTATGTGTCCCGCATAACGGAATATCCGACACAAGAACAGACAGCCTTCTGACGCGTCTGAGGGAAAATCCTCCTCCGCCGGAACGGTTGAGCGCGCTTCTTCTTCTGGCCAGCGAAGCCCTTCAAACGGAAACAGACACGGCTCTGAAGGCTGCTCGTGAAGCCATTGAACTGGCCCGCCGGCTGAAACAGGATCTTGAACTGAGCCAGGCTCTGGAACTGGCGGCCCGGGCTTTATGGAATCAGCGACGGCACCAGGAAGCGCTTCGCCATTTTCAGGAAGAAAAATTGTTGATCCGGCGTCTCTCGCCCGACAACATAGACCTCTCTCCTTTCTGGACCAGACGCCGGACAGCCAATTTAAACCATCTGATTGGTCTTTACCATGACATGGACATGCATGAAAACGCGGCCAGGCACTGCGAGGAACTGCTGGAACTCGAAGCGGTTCTGAAAGACCATGAAGTGCTCCATGCACTGAGCATGGCAGGATACTTTTATTATTTGTCCGCCGATTATACTCGGGCCCTGAAAACCAAGCTGCGGTCCGTGCGTCTGGCCGAATCACTCAAAGACACCGCCTATCTGATCAGCGAGACCAGTCATTTGGGATTCATTCACCGGGACATGGCCAATCTGGAATCCGCCATGGAACTTTTTCGGAAAGCCGCCGGCCTGGCCCGGACCACCGGTGATATCGGCATGACCATCTCATCCCTCAATGAGATCGGGAATGTTCATTTTTATAATCATGATTATGATCAAGCCCTGTCAATAAAAACCGAAGCCCTGAACCTGGCCCGGTCGTTGAATTCACCTTCGCATATCGCTTTCGTATCACATGATATAGGACTGATCTACCAGCAGCAGGGTCAGCATGAACGGGCCCTCGAACACTTTCAATCTGCCTGTGAGACAGATCGAAAAAGCGGAAATACTCGCGGAGTGACCATCTCCCTGATCAATATCGGTCAGGCTTATTATTATCTGGGACATCACGCTCCGGCATTGAAAGCGTATCACGAAGCCCTTGGACTGGCCGAGAGCGCCGACCTTCATTCTCTGCGTCAGACCCTTTACGATGCCATCGCCCGCACCTATGCCGCGCTGAACGATTACTCTCTGGCTTTCAGTTATCTGAATCGTTCGATCGCCCTGAAAGACAGCCTCTTCAATCAGGAGATCGCCCGTATCACGACCGATCTGCAAACCCAGTATGAAACCGAACAGAAGGAACAGCAAATCCGCCTGCTGACGCATGAAAATGAACTCAAACAGCTCAGTCTGTCGCGGCAGCGAATATTCATGATGCTGATCTCAACGGCCCTGGTTTTTTTATCCGTTTTAACACTGATTGTTATACGGCAATACAGGGTGAATCGCCGGACCCATAAAACCATCCAGGAGCAGAATGTACGGCTCAGGGAAACGCTGGAAAACATCAAGACATTGAAAGCCCTGCTTCCGATCTGTTCCTCCTGCAAGAAAATCCGGGACGACGAAGGGTACTGGGAACAGGTGGAAATCTATATCCAAAAGCAGGTGGGAACGGCGTTTTCCCATGGAATCTGTCCCGATTGCGCGAAACAATACGAGGCGGAACTGACCGCCTTTGAATCCGAAAAAGGAGTCGAAGAATGATTAAAGTGGCCGCCTTTAACGGCAGCCCCCGAAAGAACGGAAACACCGCCATTCTGCTGCAAACCGTTCTGGATACGCTGCGTAAACAGGAGATTGAAACCGCATTTATTCAGGCGGGCGGAGAGAGAGTCTCCGGCTGCCGGGCCTGCTATCAATGCCGGAAAAACCGGGACGGGCGATGCTCCATCACGGACGATCCGGTCAATGAATGGATCGGCCTGATGCGGGATTCTCAGGGCATACTGCTGGGATCTCCCACCTATTTCGCAGACATCACCCCGGAGATGAAAGCCCTCATCGACCGGGCCGGTTTCGTATCCCGAATGAACGATCATTTTCTCAGGCGCAAGGCCGGTGCCGCGGTGGTCTCCGTAAGAAGAGCCGGTGCCATTCACGCGTTCGATACCATCAACCATTTTTTCACCATCAGCCAGATGATCGTTCCCGGATCGACCTACTGGAATCTGGGTATAGGCCGGAATATCGGCGACGTCAGGGAAGACGAGGAGGGCCTGGCCACGATGACCGCGCTGGGAGAAAACATGGCCTGGCTTCTCAATAAATTGCACGGCGGGTGACGCTGCCGATCCGGCCGCATCCGGCGGCCGGAAAAAGGGTCGATAAAAAGGAGGTGCGATGCGCCGAATCAAATGGGCTGTCTTCCTGTTTGCCCTGGTTCTTCAATGCGCGGTTTTTCAGGAGCTGATTCAAAAGCCCGTGGTAACCTACGACGGCTTATCTCTGAAAGACCCGTCGCTGAGTCAGGCGACTCTGGTTTTCCGTCTGAATGTGGAAAATCCCAATCCGGTCGGTCTTCCCGTCCGTGAAGCGACCTACAGGATCCGGCTTCAGGAAAAAGAATTTCTTTCAGGCGCGCTGGAAAACATTCAGCTGTCGCCCCAGGCGGTCAGCCGTGTCGCCATTCCCTGTACCGTGCAGTACCTGGAGTTTTATCAATCGCTGATCGACATATTCCGTGAGGATTCACTCTCCTATCACCTGAGCGGCACCATGAAAGCGGGGCCTTTTTCGATTCTCTATCAGGCCGGAGGCAAAGTCCCCTTGCCCAAACCACCTTCCATCGCTCTGGCTGGAATTCACGTAAACCGGATTCAGAATACCGGAGCCCGGGTCACTTTCTCCTTTCATCTGCAGAATCGAAATGATTTTCGTTTCGAAATCCAGGGTCTGGACTTCGATCTGACCGTAGGGGAAATCTCTCTGGCTTCCGGCGAATCGAAGAAAACGACTTCCCTGGAAAATGAAATGACGACCCTGGATCTTCCCATGGACATCAGTTTTATCAATCTGGGCCTTTCGGCCTTTCAACTGCTGTCCAAATCTTCAGCCGATTACCGGCTTCAGGGGCACTTTTACATCCTTTCTCCCGGGGGAAAAACTATTCCCCTGTCGTTTCAGAACTCGGGTCCGGTACAGATCCGGCGATAGTCGCCGTCATTCAGGCATTCACGGTCTGCCGCGGCTGCTTTTCGTCTTGCAGCCGGAACGCCGCCTCAAGACCGCAAGCCTTTGCCCTGCCGGCGGTTCACGGAGCCCGGTTTTTTAAACCTTTACCCGAAACCGCACGTATAAGAATACAGAATGAAAAAGAATCAAAACCAAAATGAACCCAATTTTCGCCGAACACTCATCAATGACATCAAACAGGGCGGATTCAAGAGAACCATCAGGCAGGACCTGAATGAAATCACGCGGTTTTATCTGGACAGCCGGACGCTCAAGCGGCTGGAATCCATGGGCCGGATCCGCCGCTGGTTTGCCAAATGGTTCTGGATCATCAAGAGCCTCATCCTCAAACTGACACCCGTGCGCAGGGTGCTGCTGGTATTCAGCCTGATCCTGACCTTCGGCCAATCCAGATTCGAGCTTGGAGGCGGCCATGTTTCCACGGATCTCCGCCCTTTTGCCTATTTCATCATGCTCTTCATTCTCATGCTTGAGCTGAAAGACAAGCTCCTGGCGCGTGACGAACTGGCTGTGGGGCGTGCCGTTCAAAGCGCTCTTCTGCCCCGGGACAATCCTCTGTGGGCCGGCTGGGACATCTGGATGGTGACGCGCCCCGCCAATGAAGTCGGCGGAGACCTGGTGGACTATCTGGAAACGGAAGACAGCCTGTACCTGTTTCTGGGTGACGTCGCCGGAAAAGGGCTGGGAGCGGCCCTTCTCATGAGCAAGCTGCAGGCCACGCTGCGCGCGGTCACACCGGGCGAACCGTCTCTGGGTGCACTGGGTGTCAAGATGAACCATATATTCCGACGGGACGGCCTGCCCAGCCGGTTTGTCTCGCTGATCACCCTGGCAATCGGCCGCCGCGAAAGCCGTGTTCGGTTCCTCAATGCCGGCCACATGCCGCCCCTGCTTCTTCGATCGGGCCGCGTGAGGGAACTGCCATCCGGTCACGCGGCATTGGGAATTCTTCCCGACGCCGAGTATGAAGAACAAATTCTGAACCTGCATAAAGGTGACTGGATTCTGATCTATTCCGACGGCCTGACCGAAGCCAGAGCTGACTCCGGTGAATTCTTTGGCGAAGAACGTCTTTTTTCTTTGCTGAAGGACTCCGGTTTTCAGTCGGCCTGCGAAATGGGAAACGCCATTCTGGAAACCATCGGCCGTTTTATCGGATCCAGCCGGCCCAGCGATGATCTCTCCATGATCCTTCTGCATTACACGGGTTCTCCGTAACCATTCAAATGCCACTCCTGAACCGTTCATCAGGAAAGAACCCGGACAGGTTCATTTTTCGGTTGTATATTTTTTTATTATGCGTTATCTTGTTTATTCAATGGAATATGAATTGAAGGTTGAATGAAGCCGCTGACCGCCATGTTTTCTGAAGAACCGCCATGCTTCTGTTCCCCGGACCCATTAAGGGGTCTTTATTCTCACGCCTTAAACGATCTATTGTCCTGTCCATATTTCAAGGCATCAAACCATAAGCAAGGAGGATTTATGAAACGCCTTTCTCTAACGATCGGGCTGTTTCTTCTGTTTGCCGCCACGGGATTTGCAGCCCGGCAGTCCGCAACCAAAAGTCCGGTGAATGAAGCCACGTTCTCCGGTTTGAAATTCCGCAACATCGGACCGGCCTTCACATCGGGCCGTATCGGTGATTTCGCGGTGAATCCCGATGACTTCAGTGAGTATTACGTGGCCGTGGCGTCGGGACATATCTGGAAAACGGAAAATCACGGCGTCACCTGGAAACCGGTATTCGACCGTTACGGCTCCTATGCCATCGGCTGTGTGGTCATGGATCCCAATAATTCCCATGTGGTCTGGGCCGGCACGGGCGAAAACAACAGCCAGCGGGCCCTGGGGTACGGCGACGGGGTCTACAAAACCACGGACGGAGGCCGGTCATGGAAAAACATGGGACTGAAAGAATCGCGCCAGATCGGCGAGATTCTGATCGACCCCCGTGACTCGGACGTCGTCTATGTGGCGGCTGAAGGTTCGGTATGGGGACCCGGCGGTGAGCGGGGCCTGTACAAGACCACCGACGGAGGCAAGACCTGGAGCCGCGTTCTGGAAATCAGCGAGCACACAGGCGTTTCCGACCTGGCCATGGATCCCCGTGATCCCGATGTCATCTACGCGGCCTCGCATCAGCGCCGCCGGCATGTGTTCACCAAGATCAACGGCGGACCCGAGAGCCGGATTTACAAGACGGTGGACGGCGGCAAGACCTGGACAAAACTCACATCCGGACTTCCCGGAGGCGACGTGGGAGCCATCGGCCTGGCCATCTCACCGGTCAATCCCGACTACGTATATGCCATCATCGAAGCCGCGGGAAACAGCGGCGGTTTCTTCCGCACCACCAATCGGGGCGCATCCTGGGAAAAAATGAGTTCGTATGTGTCCGGAAGTCCCCAGTACTACAACGAGATTTTCTGTGATCCCAAAGATGTGGACAAGGTTTACTCCATGGATGTCTACACTCGTGTCACCACGGACGGCGGCAAGACCTGGAACGTCCTGGGCAATGACAACCGGCATGTGGATGATCACGCCCTTTGGATCAACCCGAACGACACGCGCCATCTGCTCATCGGAGGTGACGGAGGCGTCTATGAGTCCTGGGACGGCGGTTCCAAATGGGATTTCAAGGCCAATCTGCCCGTCACCCAGTTCTACCGCGTGGCCGTGGACAACTCGGAGCCTTTTTACTGGGTCTACGGCGGCACGCAGGACAACAACAGCATGGGCGGCCCTTCGCGCAACCTCAGCAGTCAGGGTGTAGTCAATGACGAATGGATCGTGACCAACGGCGGCGACGGTTTCTGGTCCCAGATCGATCCCCTGAATCCCGATATCGTTTACGCGGAATCCCAGTACGCGGGCATGGTCCGGTACGACAAGAAGAGCGGCGAATCCATTTCCATTCAGCCCCAGCCTCGCAAGGGAGAATACACCTACCGGTGGAACTGGGATACGCCCCTGATCATCAGCCCCCATTCTCATACCCGGCTCTACTGCGCGGCCGAGAAGGTGTTCCGCAGCGAAGACCGGGGCGATACCTGGCAGGTCATCAGTGACGATCTGACCCGTCAGATCGACCGGAACAAACTGCCCGTCATGGGCAAGGTGTGGAGTGTGGATGCCGTGGCCAAGAACACGTCCACGTCTCTCTACGGCACCATCGTATCCCTGGTGGAATCCCGGGTTCGAGAAGACCTGCTCTACGCCGGCACCGACGACGGCCTCATTCAGGTGACGGAAGACGCGGGACAGAACTGGACGAAAATCGCCAGCTTCCCCGGAGTCCCCGAATTCACCTATGTGAGTGATATCTGCGCGTCCAAGCATGACGCCAATGTGGTCTTCGCCGCTTTCAACAATCATAAAGAGGACGACTTCAAACCCTACATTCTGAAAAGCGAGAACAGGGGAAGGTCCTGGAAGTCCATCGCCGCCAATTTGCCCGAACGGGGTTCGGTGTGGACCATCGAGCAGGATCACATCAATCCCGATCTCCTTTTCGTCGGCACGGAATTCGGCTTCTTCGTGTCCATCGACGGCGGCGGAAACTGGGTGCAGATGAAAAACGGCCTGCCGGTCATCCCGATCCGCGACATCGCCATTCAGGAGCGGGAAAACGACCTGGTGCTGGCCAGCTTCGGCCGGGGCTTCTTTATCCTGGACGACTACACGCCGCTGCGTGCGTTCGATCCGGACATTCTGAAGAAAGACGCCCATATCTTCCCCGTTAAAAAGGCCCTGGCCTATATGCAGACAAGAGCGCGATACGGTCAGGGTTCGAACTATTTCGCCGCGCCCAATCCCGAATACGGTGCTGTTTTCACCTTTTATCTGAAAGAATCCCTTCAGACCCTGGAACAGATACGAAAACAGAAGGAATCGAAACTCGATAAGGAAGGCAAGCCCATCCCTTATCCTGACTGGGATGAACTGCGCGCGGAAGCGGAAGAAGAAAATCCCCGGCTCATTTTCACCATCGAAGACGAAGAAGGCAGCGTGGTGCGCCGTCTGAGCACCGGCGCAAACAAGGGGCTGCGCCGGTTCAACTGGGATCTGACCTATCCGTCAACAGCACCTGTCCGCGTCAGCGGCAGCAGAGGAGGCCGGACCGGCGGCCGCGGTGGCTTTATGGTGATGCCCGGAACCTACAGAGTCTCGATCGCGAAAAAAGTGCGCGGCACGGTCACCCATCTGGCCGGACCGGAACCGTTCGAAGTCGTCTCTCTGAACAACACCACCCTTCCCGCTCCGGACCGAAAGGCCATGGTGGAGTTCCAGAAAAAAGTGTCTGAGCTGACCCGCCTGGTACAGGGTGCGATGCAGGAAGCGGAAAATCTGAACAACACTCTGGCCCATATCAAAGCGGCACTGTATGAAACCCCGGGCGCCACGCCGGAGATGACAGACGCGGCCCTGAAGATGGAATCGGAGCTCAGCGCGATTCAGCTGAAGCTGACCGGAGACCGGATCATCGCCCGAAACAGCGAGAATCCGCCGACCTCCATCGCGAGCCGCATGCGGACCATGGCCTATACCCATTACCGGTCCACATCCGCTGTCACGCAGACGGAAAAGGACGCCTATGAAATCGTCAAAGAGGAGATGGGGCCTCTCTACGCCAGACTGAAGCAGCTGATCGAAGTGGACCTCAAGAAGCTTGAGGCACAGCTCGAAGCCGTTCACGCGCCCTATACACCCGGCCGTCTGGACGAGTGGAAATACTGATGTTTAATCCGGCCGCCGGCTCCGGTAAAGAATCCCTTTCAGGACCCGGAACAGGCGGCATTTCGCAGATCAGGGACGGTCATGCTCCGGCATGACCGTCCATTCTTGTCATTTGCCAAAGGAGGATGATAATCATATGATGATGAACCGGAAATATTCAAGACCGATGTTCTGGGCACTGATGCTGGTAGTGATTCCAACCCTCACCGCCACGGCCTGCACGAACTTTCTGATCAGCAAAGGAGCCTCTACCGACGGATCGGTGATGATCACCTATTCCGCCGATTCGCATGTGCTGTACGGCGAACTGTATTACACGCCGGGCGGCACGCATCAGCCCGGCACCATGCTGGATATTTACGAGTGGGACACGGGGAAATATCTGGGACAGATTCCCCAGGTGGAAAAAACCTACACCGTGGTCGGCAACATCAACGAGCATCAGGTAGCCATCGGAGAGACCACGTACGGCGGCCGCCGCGAGCTGCGGGATCCCGAGGCCATCATGGATTACGGCAGCCTCATGTATGTCACGTTGCAGCGGGCCCGCACGGCGAGGGAAGCCATTCGGATCATGGATGAGCTGGTTTCCGAATACGGCTACTACAGCTCCGGGGAATCCTTCTCCATATCCGATCCGAACGAGGTCTGGATCATGGACCTCATCGGCAAGGGACCCGACAATAAGGGCGCCGTATGGGTGGCCCGCCGGGTTCCGGACGGGTATATCAGCGCCCATGCCAATCAGGCCCGGATTCGAACCTTTCCTTTAAACGACAAGAAGAACTGTCTCTATGCCGAAGATGTCATCTCCTTTGCCAGAGAAAAGGGCTATTTTAAGGGCGCGGACAAGGATTTCAGCTTCGTGGACGCGTACGCACCGCCGGATTTCGGCGGACTCAGGTTCTGCGAGGCGCGTGTATGGAGTATGTTCCGCCGCGCGGCTCCGTCCCTGAACCTTCCCACGGATTACGTAGCCGGCGACCCGGAAGCCGAACCCCTGCCCCTGTGGATCAGGCCGGACAGAAAACTGTCCGTCCACGATGTGATGGAGCTGATGCGCGACCATTTCCAGGACTCCCCCTTTGATCTGTCCGTGGGCCTGGGTGCCGGACCCTACCGCCTGCCCTACCGGTGGCGGCCTTTGACCTGGGAGGTGGACAGTGTCCGGTACTGCAACGAGAGGGCCACTTCCACCCAGCAGACCGGTTTCTCATTCGTGACCCAGTCTCGCTCCTGGCTGCCCGATCCCATCGGCGGCATCATCTGGTTCGGCGTGGACGACACCTACAGCACGGTGTACGTGCCCATGTACTGCGCCATCAGCGAGGTGCCCGAATCCTTTGCCGTGAGAACGGGATCCTTTACCGAGTTCACCTGGGAGTCGGCCTTCTGGGTGTTCAATTTCGTGGCCAATTACGCCTATTCCCGGTACAGCGACATGATTCAGGATATTCAGGTCGTGCAGCGGGAGCTGGAAGGCCGCTTCCTGGCCGATCAGCCCCAAATCGACCAGGCCGCTCTGGCACTCTACAATCAGTCGCCGCGTTTGGCCGTGGATTACCTGACCCGATACTCAATAAAAAAGGGCAATGACACGGTCAGACGGTGGAGAGCGCTGGGAGAACATCTCATTGTCAAGTACCTGGACGGCAACGTGAGAGACTCTCTGGGCCGCCCCACCCACCCGGGTTACCCGCAGGAATGGCTGCGCCGGATCGTGGAAGCGGACGGGGAGAAGATTAAGGTGAAGGAGTAAAGCGGCCTTCGGCCGCGACCGCGGACCGCAGACGGCGGACCGCAGACGGCGGACCGCGGAAAAAATGCATGGATGCATGGTTGCATCCGTACGTGATTTGCGGTCATGCCCAATCATATTCACGGGATTATTGTATTGGGAAAAAACGATGCCGATATGAGGGCGAATGTAGAGACAAGGCAATGCCTTGTCTCTACAAATAATAATGATAACAGCACTGCAGCGTCTCTACATCCTCCACCCCTGAACCGGATAGAAATCCCGGACAATCCGGTCTTTGGTCAGGATCGGCAATCCCCGCAGGCGGGCGGTGGCCACGATGGTCCGGTCCGCCGGGTCGGTAGGAGACCACTCTAACCTCAGGTTTTCCGGACCGGACGTGCGACGCGTCTGCCGGGTGCGTCGCACGTATTCGCTCACTTCACCAGCTCCCCGAGGCTCCCCCTCCGCCGGACGACCCCCCTCCACCCGAGAAA